>JAIRZR010000311.1 GCA_031267155.1 Prevotellaceae bacterium
GGGGTTTTGCAAATATGCTTATTCTTTTTTATTCCCACAAAAGTATACAGTAAAAAGTATAGCTACACTAACTTCCTATTTTCTATCCTATGCACAAAACCATGCCGCGTGAAGTATAATAAAATTATTTGTCTGACTTCGGTACAGTTCCGCCTTTTAATTCTGTTTTCGTGAAATCGAGGTATTTGTACATTGTTTTGGGCGTAATATGCAGCATTCGACAGATCTCCCGGACGGAATACGCCGGGTCTTTTGAGAGGTACAGTTTTTGCGCTGTTTTTGCTTTTTCCTGTGCCTCCGGGGGCAACCCCGGTTTTCGTCCCAGGCGCCGGCCCTGTTCCCTGGCGATCCGGATGCCGGCGGCGGCGCGTTCGCGCTTTAATTCTATTTCCAGTTCTGCGAGCATGGAAAACAACGGAATCATCATTTTGCCGGCTGCCGTACCGGTGTCGATTTTTTGTACGGTCACGTTCAGGGTGGCACCTTTGTCGTGGATTTTTCTGACGTTTCCAATGACTTCAAAGACGGTGCGCCCCAGGCGGTCAAGCGCCCAGACATAGAGCGTATCTCCCGTCCGGAGATCTTCCATGGCCCGGATCAGTTCCGGACGGTCTGCAAAGGCGGATTTTTTTTCCTGATAGATTTTTTCGCATCCTTCTTTTCGGAAGGCTTCCAGTTGTATGTCGAGATTTTGTTGCCGCGTCGATACACGGGCATAGGCTATTTTCATGATTTATATATTTTGAAGTAATACATTTGCCGGAAGATTCATTTTTGTGAAAGCAAACCACTTTTTGCCCAGGTCTTTTAAAGAGGCGCCGATATGGTATATGTCGCCGTCGATAAGCAGGAAGCGGTCGTGCGAACGGGTAAAGGTTTTAACGGTTACCGGCGGATACTGGGCATTGTGCCGCTGTAAGTCCTGTTGCAGCTGAGCAGATACCTGTGCCGTATAGATGGTTGCACTTACAGCCGGGTTGCGTTTGGATAAAAGCAGGAGTACGGATTCGTCGATGTAGTTGTCGATCAGGATAATGGATGTGTGTGCGGATTTGATCAGGCCGGCGGCAAAGGCCCAGGCGTCGAAGATCTGTCCGTCGTAGAAGATGCCTTCTACGGGAGGGAGAGTGGTTTTTACGAAGAAGTCTATTTTCTTTTCGGTTTCGGAAACGCGCCGTTCCGTTTCAATGGCCAGTTTTTCTACCCGTTCCATCTGCTGATGAATGGCATAGCCTCTTAACAGGAAATCTTTGATAACGCGAGTTGCCCAAATGCGAAACAGGGTGCCCTGTTTGGACTTAATTCGATAACCCACGGAAATAATTACGTCCAGGTTATAAAGTTTTATGGATTTTTCCTGTGTTTTTCCTTTCATGGCGCCATGCGGAGTGGTATGTAAGAAATCCTTACATACCACATTTTTCTCCAGTTCTCCTTCTTTGAATATATTGGAGATGTGTATGGTTACATTATTTCTTGTGGTTTGAAACAACTCCGCCATTTGCGCCTGTGTCAGCCAGACTGTTTCATCTTCTATTCTGACTTCCAGTTGAATGGAGTTGTCCGGCTGATAAAGGATTATTTCACCGGTTATTGACGTCTCTTTTTCGTTCATTTTTTTTCTTCCTTTCCCGGCAAATTTATAAGGGTTTTAATTTGTTATCATCCTGTTTGCATCCCCATACACGGGCGATATATACCGTTTCATTTTCGACAAAATAGATTATTTTGAACCGGCCATTTGATACAACAAGTGAGCGGTATGTTTTTTGTGCTTTCGTTATGGCCGGTTCTATAGGAGCCATGTATGGGTTATTGGCCAGCCGGTCGGTTTCGTCAATTATTCCGTTATGGATATTGACAGCAGCCTTTATGCTTTTACGGCTATAAAACCGATAGAGTGCGTCCATGTCGATCTGTGCGCGTGTCAACCAGATTATATTACAGGGCATGTTTTTTCTTCATTTGAGCGGATGTAAGGCCGCCTGTTTTACCCTGGGAAAATTCTTCTTCCGTCCGGCACAAACTTTCGTTCAGTTCGTCTGCGGAGCATAAGAATGGCATTTGTTCGTCTGCAGCAGGAATCTCACCGGCTTGCATGTCGTCATGAATGGTTATGTCGGCAACCCATGCCGGATTGGACAGCAGTTCTCTTAAAAAGGGAATGACTGCTTCGCTTGCAGGTTTTATTGATATTGTTTTCATAATGGTTCCTTTTTTAATTATCCGTACAAAGATATATTGTTTTTTTCTTATTTGAGTTTTTTACTGTTGTTGCGTACTACCCGGTAAGTTTTTCCATCTGCGGCAGTTGTCGCAAATTTTGCGACAACTGAGTTTCTCTGAACCTGCCTTTTGCCTTCCTGTCGAACTATTAAGAAATCCTTAACAGTTTGAATTTCTTCCAATTCGCCTTCTTTAAAGATGTTTTTCAGGTGCAGATTGATATTGGGAACGGTAGTTTGAAACAATTCGGCCATTTGTACTTGAGACAGCCAGACTGTTTCATCTTCTATTCTGACTTCCAGTTGAATGGAGTTGTCCGGCTGATACAGGATTATTTCACCGGTTATTGATGTCTCTTTTCCGTTCATTGTTTGTCTTATTTGAATATTCTTTTACTGTTGTCCTGCTGTGACTTAACTCTGTATCCGACGGAGATGATAACATCCGGGCTATAAATTGCAACCGAACGGTCTGCATTTGCAATATGCAAAAAATGCACATTGCTTTTTCTTCAATTGTATTAATTTTCACCGGTTTCGGCTTTTTGACTGTTTATATGCATTATATAAAGAACAAGTTCCGATTTTTCTTCCTCTGTCAATACAGACCAGGCTTCCGACCAGTTTAAACCGTCTCCATACAAGTCAATGCCATATTCTTCTATTCTATTCATGGCATCCGTCAATGATATTTTTTGAAGGATTTGAATAGAGTTATTATATGCAGTCAGGTAAAATAACTGCACTGCGTACGATTCGAAAGGGAATACTTTAAATTTATCAACGCCTCTGATCAAAGCAAGGTTTAAAGACAGTGAATCTTTAAACCTGTCCGGTTCCAGGGGTATTTCATAACAGGTGAAAAACTTTCGTTTCATACCTTCATCCATGTTAAGGTAGTAGCCTGCGAAATCACCGTCCCATTTGTCGACATAATGCGAAAGGCGCTCCGATCCGGCAAATACCCGTTTTATTTCCGCGCGTGTATAGGAGGGTTTGCCCTCCATCCACACCAGTCCTATATCCGTAACGCTGTCAATTGCGCTCTGTGCTCTTTGAATTTCTTCTTTCGTTAAACTCTTTGAATAAAGTGTCTGTTCCATGTTTTTTTTCTTTAGTGTTGTATTTTATGCAAAGATATGGAAAACATTTGGTATAACAAAAAAATAGAACGGGGAAATGCGATTTTTAGAAATTGGGGGGTGTTGTAGGGATTGTATACTTTTTGTAGAACGGGTTATGTACTAAAAAAAAGTGAGCGGTCTGTTTCGTACCGCTCACTTTTTACCCATGGTTTGTTAATCCTTTATCGCTTTCCATTTCTCGTCTAAAACCGGATTAAATACTTTCTCTTTTAGATAAGTATTCAGGCTTATTACACTTTCGAAATCACTGTGTATTATATCCTCTTTTTCTATCGAATATAACAAAATGATAGAGTGTTCCACTCCTAATGCGCCTGCGATTTTTTTCAATGATGTCGGACTTATTTCTGCTTTGCCGTTTTCAAACAAGGAAATAAAAGTCTGAGACAAGCCACTTTTTTCTGCGAGATTTTTCTGTGAAAATGATTTCTTTTTCCGTAAATCTCGAACGGTTTTTGGTATGTTCATACGTTAGTTTATTGATTAAATGAGTAAATATGTATTTGTAAGACATTATATAATTGTAAGCATCTTTTTATAAACAGGTATTAAAACATTGAGCAAAAGAATATCTTTTGCTCAATGGCTTTTTATATAAACCTGATCACATTTTTAGAGAACACAGTCCCATCAGAAAGCCATCTTTCGTTTGCTTTAATTCTTATGCTTCCATTAATCCGGATTTTATTTTCAACTAAAAAATTTTCGCAACTAATTATCAATGCGTCCGGTTCTACTTTGCTCAGGTAGTCTTCGTCATCAATTACATTTTTTATATAACTGAAATAATTTTGTACTATCGGATGATTCCGGTTAATGCTTCTCGTTAATTCTTCATTCATTACCTGAAGGATTATTCTATTAATATCCGCTAATTTCATATACAACCATTTATTTAATTAATATTTGCCAGCAAAGATATAATTTTAAATTGACTTAAATAATATATTAAATACAATTAATAGTTAAATAAACTTAACCATATGTTAAGATGCTGATTTAATTTAATTTAGCATGTTTTTTTATAAAAATATTTTTGAATACGGCATACGCATGGCACCGCCGCCCGGGATGCAGAGTGTCAATTTACTGCCGGACGAAATAGCGAAACAAAGGCGGCATCATTTTTTTCTATGTGCAACAGGGAGTAATTTTATTTTTCAATCAAAAACTGTCCTGTCATGTGGTTGTTGCTGATGTACCGGACATAGTAAACGATTTCTCCGTCCTGCCGGAAGATATTAAAAAATGCGTACCAGGATGTGTTTTTATTTCGTTTGAACATGGCATAATACATCCCCGATCCGAATTTTTCAAAGTGAGCCGGAGCCGGTTTGGGAGACTTACAGGGCAGTTCGGTTTTTATGGCATTAAACAGCGCATCCGTGTATTTTATGGCCGTTTCTTCAAAGCCAAAATACTCTTTTTCATATAATATGCCGGACAGTTCGAGGATGTAATCGACGACTTCAGGCAGAATGACTACTTTCATTGCTGTACTTTTGCCTCCTGTTCCCGTTTCCTCTTAAACATCTCCCTCAGTCCTTTTTGAACCCGGATTTTAGCTTCTTCCACCGTTATAGCCCGGTGGAAATCCCCCGGTATTTCATCCGATATTTCAATTTCCGGGATGAATTCCTTTTTTTGCAAAATGAATGTTTCATCTCTCCCACGCTGTATCACTACGGTTTCGTTACCGGCCAAATCCAGATATTTTTTCATATTATTGCGTAATTCCGCCGAACTGATTACTTTCATAACTTTAATTTTCAATGTACATTATAGTGTACAAAGATAGTGTTTTTTCTGATATATCCGGATTTAGCGAAAAGTATTCAGAATAAATAAAAATTCACCAATGGATGACTGCCCTACCGTATTTCATGCTCTTTTCAGGTAATCCTTTTCCAGGGCGCAGGCGTCCATCCGGGAGGAATCGTATGGAATTAGCAGACTGCTTACTTCTTCCTTCGTAAGATCCTGGCGCAGCCAGGTTTTTTCATTTTCCGGTGGCAGGATCGCCGGCATGCGGCCCGGGTTGCGGCCGCCATTGTGGATCAGCGCGCAGAGTTCATTCGCCGGTACCGTCAGTACCGAAAAGGTCCGGATTGTTTCTTTTGTCTCCGGATGGCGCCATTCTTCATACATGCCGGCCAGTGAAAAAATTTCCGTATCCCGCAAAAAAATACGGTATGGAATGGCTTCCTTTCCTTCATGGTGATATTCGAAATATCCCGTCGACGGGATCAGGCACCGGCGTTTTTTGATGGCTTCCCGGAAGGATGAAAGTTCAAAGGCCGTTTCCGCTTTGGCGTTCGCTGTCATATTGCGGATGCTTTCCACCTTTTCGACATCCCGTACCCAGAACGGGATCAATCCCCACTTTGCCGTCTGCAGTTCCGCGCTGTGCGTAACGATCAGACAGGCCGGGTGAAGATACGCTTTGATAATTTTCTGTTCCTGAATAATTTGCTCCGCCATCTCCACAATGCCGGGTTGACGTCCGTAATGCCGAGCTATTTCCATCGCTTTTTTTGTCTGTGAACTGAAAAAACACATATTTTTATATTAAAAACTTGAATAAGACTACAAGGCTACGAGGCTACAAGGCTATAAGACCATAAGGTATTTTAAGTTTTGAATGATGTGAATATAGATTGATATATTTTTATAGCAATCTATCATTATAGCAATCTATCGCAGTCATGCAAATGCAAAGATAGCAATAATTTCACTTATTCCGGGATTAAGTTTTATATCAACCTGCTGTTTTTTTTCCTACCTTTACAATCTGATTTTAAAAATATGGAAGAAAGAAAATTTTGCATGGATGAATAACAGATATAAAATAATTACAGTTATTCTGCTGGCTGCGGTATTTGTTTCGTCGCTGGCGGCTTTATTTATTTTTCCCTATAAGCTACTTTCTGCTGTATTGTCAGTTATATCCGCACTGGGTCTTTTTGTATATTACATTTTTAGCGGTAATAATCAGGCATCCCATGAAGCCGGGAGAAAAAAATATTCGCACATCTTAATAGCTGACGAACTGGACAGGTTTTTTCAAAAAAACAAACCTTTTTTGAATGTAAACTATAAAATTTCAGACCTCGAAAAGCAGTTGAAAGTAAGTCGCCATGCCATTTCTTCATATACCAGACAGAAATTCAGGAGAAACTTCAATCAATTTTTAAACCTGTGGCGAATTGCAGAACTTCAAAGACTTCAGTCACTGCCTGAAAACAGGAATATAAGCATTAATGTACTTTGTCTGCGAGCCGGATTCGGCAATGCGCAACAATACCACCAGGCTGAAAAAGAACGCAAGGCAATAAACAGGAGAAAAAATAAGCATAAACCTATTGTCATTAAAATAGACAATCAGACAGTTAATGATTTGGACATTAAGAAGAAACCGGAAATACATATGAGAACATGAAAAGGAAAAGCCTTTCCATTTGCTAAGATTGCGTATCAGTATGTTTTATTTTGAATTTGTGTAGTATTCATAATCTTCTGCCGAAAGGTGCTGTTTCATCCATTCACCCATCCCGATGTCCTGACGTTCATTTACGTATCTTGTAAACGGGAACATCCTTTTACACGCTTCAAAACCTTTTAACTTCATGTCTTTTTTAATGTTTGCCGGTAACCCCTCCAACCATTCGTTAAAATATAATTTCATTGTTTCACGGTTTACAGAACCCGAAAGTTGATGATATCTGCAGGCCACATTTCCGATGCGGAAATGTCTTTTATGAAAATCTTTTTCACCTTCGGGACAAATTTTTAAAAATTCATCCTGTTTTTTTTGTATTTCCGGGTTTGGATGTTCCATTTATATCAGAGTGGTTATTACTGTTTTTTTTTCGTCTGCGATATAAAAAATTTGTTTCAAAGATATTGAATTATTTTGAATTGGCCTGTTTTTATAAAGAATATTTCCGATCAAAAACTTAAAAAAGACTACGAGGCCATAAGGCTACAAGGCTACTAAGGCTACAAGGCTACGAGGCCATAAGACTACGAGGCCACTAAGACTACGAGGCCATAAGACTGCAGGGTGATAAGACTGCAGGGAACTATGGTATTTTGATTTTTGAAGGATGTAAATATATATTGATATTTTGATATAAATATATTTTGATATATGAGTGTTATTTCTTATCTTTGTTGAAAATTTGAATGTTATGAAAACAGAAACAACAACAGAAAAATGCCTTACAAAGGGAGATTTTGAGAACAGGTTTATTGAAGATTTGGGGGATTGTGTAATGAAAAAGGCGGTCTTGAAAAAGACAGTAATGACTTTAACTTATCCTGATATGCCTGACAGTGTATTTCATGATTATACTGTCGTTATCGAAGTTACATTGACTGCAGATATATTCCGGAACAAAGCAATGTTGAATATTGATTGTATTGACTTTGAAAACAGGTGTTTATCCGGGCATGTTAAGGAAGATCATATTGCTAATGTGCTATTGGAGAAAAATTTTCAGGCGCTTATAAAGGATGTGTAAGACTACAAGGCTACAAAACTACAAGGCTATGAATTTACATTTACGCTTTATTTGGCCGCTTGAGGAATATCAGCTATTTTTAAAAATATTTGGCATGATGATGACCGGCCGGCAACATGACCGATTAAAGCATCAGCTTGTTGCCGATTTTATTTCCTTCTGTAAAAAAATGATGGAAGGTTCCGGTGTAGTTTCCGACAGACCGGGAGAGGAGATTTTTATTGATTTTGAGTGTACCACAAGCGAATATGAAGCTGCTGTCTTTGTGTTTAAGCATGGTGCACAATTTTATTCTAAACTGTCTGATAACAGTAATGAAAATACTGACAATGCCATACTGTCCGCCCTGATTGCAAAAAGACTGGGCAACTCAATTATTTTACCTGATATAGAAGTACTTGAGGAAACGGAAAATGGCATTTTTCTTAAAGATTTGGATAAAGGCAATATTTCCATTACTAACAGTGCGGAACTTGTTTGCCGGATATTTGCACACAATAAACGCATTTTTTATGAAGACACGGAAAATCAATGGACGGAACTTGTTCATGATAAAGGAGTTTTTCTGCGTTTCGCTCCTGTTGATGATATTTCATCATTAAAGGTGCAAAGCTACTAAGGTATTTTTTTGACATCAAAAACTAAACGGCAAGCAGTCGATCCGGGGCGGAACCGGCTATCTGTTGACATCAAAATTAATTAGCCGGCAGCCGTTCGAAGCCTTGTTTTGACATCAAAAATTTAAAAAAGACTACAAGGCCATAAGACTACAAGGCCATAAGGCTACGGGGCTATAAGACTACGGGGCTATAAGGCACTCAGGGATTTTGATTTTTGAATGATATAAATATATATTGATATAGATATATCATGTTTTAGAAACTGATATTTACTTCTGTAGTCTTGCCATGGGCGACGTTGATTACTTTCTTCTGTTCTTTTGTTTTGGTTTCGGCGTGTATGATCAGGGGGCCGGAATGGTCGATGTGAAACACCAACGCTTTTGTTTCCTGGCAATCGTAGGTTTCTTTTGCCAGGCGTTTGCCGGTTGTGTTGTAAATGCTTATTTCTGCTACACATTCGCCGGATACAGTCAGTACGATTTCTGCCGGGAAGGTTTGTTTTTCATCGGAACATGAGACGATGAAAAAAAGGAATGCGGTAAATACAAATAGTTTATTCATAATGTTATATTTTAAAAAATGGATTGTTTTGTGTCTGTGTCTGCCAGGTGATTGTCTTCTATTTCGCGGTAAAGTTCCCTTGTTTCCGGCAGGGATGGGTCTACTATTTTATAGACCGTTAAGTAGCCGGAAAACTGGAGAGAACGTTCAGAGAGTGACTTGCGCAGTTCGTCGATTTTTACCTGTGTACGTAAAGACGGCTCGAAGGCGGGTTTGTCGACTTTTTTCTGTCGCAAGCCGATCAGTTCGTTTTGTAATTTGTTGCGTTCATAGTTTGAGAGGGTTTTGGAAGTTAATGCATTTTCTACTTCCCGGATTCTTTCCATGTGTTTATTGTATTCTCTCAGTTTGTGGTAGTGGGTTCTCTGTTCTTCCTGCTGGGCGGCTTCCAGTTCGAGCAATTGAATGTGCTTTGATATGGTTGTGTCCGCCATCGCATTGATCAGGAAGTTGTATTTGTTTTTTATCTGTACGAAATTTGTATTGTATTTTACCGCTTTGTCGATGTATTCTATGTTGTAGTTTGACTGTATCAGTCCTGTACATAAATTGTTTGTCATTAACTGTTGCAGGCTGTCGAGCGTTATTCCGTAGAACTGGATGTAATTGTACTGTTTGGGGATATTACTGGGGCGCGGTTTCGTATAGTTGACTTTCAGTTGATGATCATCCGCATTCAGGACAAACAGATTTCCCCTGTCAAACAGGGATATTTCGTTTTGCTGGCTTTCAATAACCAGGGCAGTGCCTTCGTGCGTAACGTTATTGTCGATATAGGAATAGTCGCACAGGGTGTATTTGTCGGTGTTGTTGTTTTCCCGGTGGACGTGTTTTATGGTGCCGAAGCTTCTGTGCCGTCCAGAATCCATTGTGAAATAACGGCTGCATGGTGAATGACAGCAAACCGCATACACCTGTTATTATGAGTTCGGATTTCATGTCTCCCGTATTAAAGCGATATTCCGGATTTCCGGGGATCACGCAGGCGTTCCGGATGAATGGATAAAGAAACGGAACTCCGGAAACGGTAAACATGTCGAGTATGATATGCGAAAGCGTTGAAAATTCAACGATCATGTAATAATCGGCGTTTTGTATGATATTGAAATAATAGAGCGCTTTCAGTATGAGGAATATAAAGAACAGGAATAATATGCTGTGTGTAACTGTACGGTGTCCGAATTTGCGGTTGATCAGTTTTGCGACCGGCCAGACCAGTTTGCCGACCGTGCTTTTCGTTGTGTCGATATCCGGCAGTAATGAAAAAATCACGCAAAGCGATGTATAAGCATACGACTGGAAGATGTTTATGTCGAAGATGCTGCATAAAACACCGGTGAATGTTATACCTGCTGCTATGTGGGCCGGGGCTTTCATGGGCTGTTAATTAAAGACTTTAAATCTTTAAAACTTTAAGAGGTTAGTTAAAGGTATCTTCTTTTGGTTCTTGAGAAGATGGAGCGTG
Source organism: Prevotellaceae bacterium (assembly GCA_031267155.1). GTDB lineage: Bacteria > Bacteroidota > Bacteroidia > Bacteroidales > UBA932 > JAIRLF01. The sequence goes on from JAIRZR010000311.1 coordinate 10,543, forward strand.
ATAATAATAAGAGAATCATGGACATTCCACCGATCACGCGTAAACCGGGGTTGTCAAATTCGCTTGTCATGTAACGGAATACGGCTAAAGAGGCAATGAAAAATATCACTACAAATGAAAAATCAAGGTCGTGGAGCGGGCCTCTGTGGGTGACGGATCTTATAACTTCGGTAATGAGAACCGGTTCGCGGCGGTAGCGTTCAACCATTTCTACGATGGCCCGCGGGTTGCCGGCTGTCTGTTCAAAAATATGATTCCTGTACAGTTCGTAATCTTCAATATCAAGATCATATGAGAGTTTGTGAATCAGTTCGAATGTGTGTTTTCGGCTCAGGTTTCCGATTTTTATTTTCTCGAAATTCCAGAGGAACGAAGCTTTGTTTACCGGGATTTCTTTTGCGGCTGTGATTATAACAAAATGGTCTTTCAACGATTCGATGACGCGCATGGAAGAATTTGTTATGTTGTCTATGCTGCGAATTTTTAAGATGTATTCTTTTGCGGTTGCTACTTTTTTTATCTCATCGCAGAGCGTTGCAACCGTTTGCCGGCTCAGTTTTGCTTCCGCCTTATCCAGGTCGAAATCTCCAAATAAAACACCCTGTACGGCTTCCATGTTGTTTTTATACAAATACAGAAGCATATATACGAGCGACTTTTTGATGGAACCGGTATCGTCGAATATTAATATTTTCTTTTCCGTCTGAACCGCATCGAGCAAGGTTTTTTTGCCGGTTCCGGTGGGGCCGATCAGGCAGACGTTTGTGCCTTTGTTAATGTGGCCGGATATTTCGATCAGATCGGGATCACGGCCGATGATGCTTGCCGTTCCGGTGGGTGGAATGTATATAACCGGAAGTTTACGGGCAAAAAAGCGACTGAACCAGTTCTGCCGGTCTCCCTGTGTGTTTGCCGCTTTCTGTATGGATTTTCGCAGGCGCTCTGTCGGGATGTGTGTGTAAATTCTTGTAGTATTCAGGTTCTCGTGTCCCAGCAGGTCTGCCACTTCGTTTAACGGCGTATCTTCGCCGATTAAAGAGGTTGCGAAAGTGTGTCTTAATGCATGAGGGTGTAAGTTGTCTATGTTGAGTTTATGTTTTTTCCTGTTCAGATATTTATTGACTGCAAATCTTGAGATGTGTTGGCCGTTTCTGGTTTTCGCCGGCGAAGCAAACAGCCAGCTGTCCGGTTTCACATCGCGCATAGATTTGATATATTCGGAAAGTGATGTAAACAGACGGTTTGATAAGGGGATTTGCCTGTATTTCGTTTTGTTTCTTTTTTTCAGTGAAAATACGGTAAGTGTGCGTTTACGAAAATCAAAGTCCGATAATTTGATGTTGATAACTTCCGATACACGCAATCCCCCATCGAGCATTAAAAGCAGCAGTACTTTTTGCCTGATGTTTTTTTCCGATACCTTGAGCAGCATATTTGCCTGACCGGTATTGAGAAAGTGAATGTCTCTATCGTCTATAAACATAAATTACTGTTTAATAAGTTATTCTA
>JAIRZR010000468.1 GCA_031267155.1 Prevotellaceae bacterium
GGGATCTGCTCAGCTGCATCGAAACTTCCCCGTCTTCCAGGGGAACTATCTGCGGCATAAATTCAACAAGAGTAACCTTCGTACCCATTGAATTGTAGAAATATGCGAGTTCCGTACCTATTGCTCCCGAACCCACGATAAGCATGCTTTCCGGTAAAAAATCGGGAAACAGCGCTTTTTTGTAGCTTAGCAGATATTTCTCGTCAACAGGCAGTGCAGGAAGCTCTTTCGGGCGGGCGCCAGTCGCTATAATTATATGCGCCGCTGTGATTTCCGTTTCTCCCGAAACTTCAACCGTATTCGGTGATTTTAGCCTGCCATATCCCCGAATCAAATCGATTCTGTTTTTTTTCAGCAGCATATCTATGCCCCTGCTCATTGTGGCAGACACATTTTTTGCCCGCTCAACGATTTTTTCTATATTCGGACATGCATCTCCAAGCAGTATGCCGTAATCCGCTGCATGTTTTACATTTTCAAACACCTGCGCATTTTTAAGCAGTGATTTTGCCGGTATGCATCCTCTGTTGAGACATACTCCGCCAAGTTCGGCACACTCCACTATTGCCGTTTTCATTCCTAACTGCGAGGCCCTGATTGCTGCTACATAACCTCCGGGCCCACTGCCTATTACTGTCAAATCGTATTGCATAACATAATAATTTATCGACTGCAAAGTTAGCTTATAATTTTTGAACAAGGATAATGAAATCTTTCGTAATTTAGCTCCCAGATTTCTTATTCTGAGAGATTCAGTTTTGTAAGCATCTTATAAGTGTTATCAATACAAAGATGATTACTTTTTTTCATCTCACAATTTTAGCCCGCGCGGAGAATAAACAATGATTCCAGTATGCCTGTATATCCCAGGATTGATTACTGTTACTTTGATACCAGATATTTCTAACTTCTCTTGTAAGGGACCCCCATAAACGCCTGTCGATTCCATCGCGGCACCGGTAACTCCTTCTTTCTGTATGATATGGACTGCCTCATCCTGATCTCCTATTCAGTAATTCCACTCCGATATCTTTAAGTTTGTATTTCTGGATTTTGCCGCTTCCGGTTAATGGAAATCCGTCAACGAAGAATATATGTTTGGGAATCTTGTAGCGGGCAATCTGTCCTCTGCAAAAGTCTCTTACCTCCTCTTCTGCGAGGGTTTGCCCTTCTTTCAGGATTATAAACGCTCCCGGCACTTCTCCATATTTTTCGTCGGGAATGGCGGCTACCTGGACATCCTTTACCTGCGGGATTTTGTACAGAAATTCTTCGATCTCGCGCGGGTAGATATTTTCTCCTCCCCTGATTATGATATCCTTAATCCGTCCCGTTATCCTGTAATATCCGTCCTCATCCCTGACGCCCAGGTCTCCGGAATGCAGCCAGCCGTCCCTGTCTATAACAATAGCCGTCGCCTGGGGATTTTTGTAGTAACCTTTCATTACCAGATATCCCCGGCAGCACATTTCACCCTGTTCTCCCACGGAACATTCTTTCCCCGTATCGGGATTCAGCACCTTTACTTCCGTTTCGGGATAATCCCTGCCGACAGTGGTACACCGCGCCTCGAATGAATCTTCCAGCACGGAATGAGTCATCCCCGGCGATGATTCCGTCAATCCGTAAACGCTGGTTATGTGTGTTATGTGCAGCTTTTCCGTAACCCGCTTCATCAGCTCGATCGGACAGAGAGAGCCGGCCATAATGCCCGTCCGCAGCGAACTGACGTCAAACAAATCGAACATCGGATGATCAAGTTCCGCTATGAACATTGTCGGAACGCCATACAGAGCTGTACACCGCTCCCTGGAAACGGAGGCGAGAACAACAAGCGGATCAAACTTTTCGACCATTACTTGCGTCGAACCGTGGGTGAGGCAGTTCATCGTTGCCAGAACCACTCCGAAACAGTGAAACAGCGGCACGCAGCAGCACAGCTTGTCGTTCTCGGTAAATTTCATGCCTTCTCCCGTGAAAAATCCGTTGTTGACAATATTGTGATGCGTAAGCATGACTCCCTTTGGAAAGCCTGTCGTTCCGGATGTATACTGCATGTTGACAACGTCGTGGCAGCTGACCGTGCGTTTTATTTCATTCAGCCTGTCCTTGCTGCCCGTCCTGCCCAACAGCAGCAGTTCGGCAGTGCTGTACATTCCCCTGTATTTTTCCTGACCTATATATACAACATTTTTCACGGCGGGGAAACGCCTGCTGTCCAGTTTGCCTCTCGGACTTTCTTTCAGTTCGGGCAACATCGCGTACACCATGTCGATATAACTGCCGTCAAAAACTCCTTCCGTTATGCAGAGCGTATGGATATCGGAATCTTTCAGCAGAAATTCGGCTTCGTGCAGCTTGTAGTTTGTGTTCACGGTAACCAGAACAGCTCCGATTTTAGCCGAAGCATAAAGAACCGTCAGCCAGTCCGGCACATTTGTCGCCCAGATCCCTATGTGATCGCCCTTTTTTACGCCGATCGAAAGGAAGCCGTTCGCCATGTCGTCAACCCTTTTATTGTATTCCGCCCACGTCATCCTGAAATCACGGTCGGAATAAACAATATACTCGCTGTCAGGCGTTTTTTCCGCCCAGTATTCCAAAAAATCTCCAATAGTCTTATCTAATAAACGCATAATTTTTATATATTTTATATATATTGAATTTCATATATCCGGTGCAAATGTAAGGATAAAAATGATTCCGGCAACAAAATGATATTTTTTTATTTTCCCGAGGATTCAATTATCAGTGAAACAAAATTATTAAGCAGTGATTAAAAAAGTATGCTGTGTTTCACCGCTACTGTCAACAGAAATACGTTCAGGAGAAATTCCTTTCTCTATCAGATATTCTTTACCTGCTTCTGCACGTTTCAATCCTTTTTTCAGATTAATGTTTGTATAGCCGATTTTTGACTTTGAGACAATGCAGTTTCGTCAAAAGAATAGCCGTCGATTTTTGCAGTTTCAATTTTTTGAATTGCATTCTGCGTTCTTCGGCGGCTTTCTGTTCGGCTTTCTGAGGTTCAAGTTCAGCATCGCCTAATATTTTCTCCTTTTGGGAATACTGAACGGTTTGTTACTCCGTGACCCGCTTTACTGCGAGGTATATATATACATATTTCAGCCACATTTTCTTCTTTCTCTTTTATTCAAATTCGGACAATAAAAAAAGCGTGAAACTTAACTGTCTCCGCTATTAGTGGTATCTGACATAACCATTGTATCTAAGAAACTACATTAAGTTCACGCATCGCGTGAAATTTAACTTCTTCTTTTAGATACTTTCTCTATTATCGAACTGTCAGATTTTCTAATAGCAAAGAATAAAGCTAATGCTTTTCCAATATGTCTTAAAATGTGCGTCTCATCGCATTGTGTTTTACATCATAATCAAATCTGTTTTATCGTTTAACATCGCGCAACGATAAACATTTCAGTTTCATCAATGCGCAAATTTTTATTTTTAAAAATTATTCTTCTATATTTATATCCTTTTCGTCGCCTTTCTTTTTCCCAGCCATAATACCCGCAATCGTGAGATGCGTTAACAGTGATTTGTATCCGTCAATTTTAGTACTCATACTATATTCTAATTTTAAGTTAATAAATCCGGGTGCAAAGTAAATGATTTTTTATTTACAATACAAAAAAAAATTTTTTACACACTCTCAAACGATGTTATGCAACATAAACAATACGTCTGTTTTTATCGTGAAAAAATGGATTGAATCTTCCGTGCACCATTCCATTTTGCCTGAACATAAAGGAAAAAATAAGATTTTTCAAGCCATTTCGTCACGAAAAAGACTGCTGCGAAAAAAATCTGTTTTTTTCATCATGAAAGGCCATAAATCAGGTTTGCCTGACCCCGTTTCGTCACGAAAAAAGCCGCCGCAGAAAAATTTCATGCACTTTCGTCACGAAAGAACATGAATCAAAACTGTCCGAACCGTGATACGTATGATTATGGTATTGCCGTGATTTTCCTTAGTCGAAGCAATCATTCAGTTCGGAAGACAAAAAATCAGATAGTCCGGAGGTAATAAAATAACGGCAACAGGAAGATCTTTTAGAGTTAAGAACTAAAAACTAAGAGTTGGCTGACGCGCGCCTGTTTGATTATTTTACTTTGCAGGTGCAAATAAATTTTTGCTTTTGCAATTTTCATTAACTTTGTGCCGCGAAAATTATCTATTAAATTAGATATGCCAAGCGTACTTAAAAAGCCGCAAAGTTTTGAATCATTAAAATTGCTAAATTCAATAACGCAAATTCTAAAAAAATATTGAGATGAAAACAAAGTTGGAAAGATTGAATATAAAACTGCGAAAACTCAAGGAACAGGAAAGAGTTAAGTCGCAGAAATTTTTAGAAAAGGGATTTAAAAATCTGGTCGAACAGTTTCCGGACATGAGAGTTCGTTATGAATATCATGATAATGTTTATTATATTGAAATTACTCCCGGTGAAATTTATTTCCAAAAAGATGAATATCAGAAATGGAATATGGATATGTCCGACAGGTTTGACATGCAGTTTCCCACACAGGCGCTTTGCATTATTTCGGAAAAACGATTTATTCGCACTTGAAAAGATAGATTATACTCTGTACGATAAAAAATACGCCGCCGAGCATAATCTGACCTGTGATGAGCACAGAGGCTTTAACCGGATTGAAACACTGGAAAAAATATTCGACAGGAATTAAGCAAAGGAAACGCAAAAATGAATATACTCTTAGAGTTAAGAACTAAGGGATGCAAAAATAAATAAGCCTTAAAAGGCTTGTGACGGGAGATAAACGGTTCTTCTATTGATATTAATGTCCTACGGACAATCAATTAACGCTATCCAATTTTTAGTTTTTAACTCTTAATTATACCACGCGCGGACTAAAATTGTGAAGTCCATGTAGAGACGCGATGCTCGCGTCTCCACGGCAATTCTTCGCGTGACGTATGTGATCATCATCGTGGAGACGCGAGCATTGCGTCTCCACACTGGACACCGAAT
>JAIRZR010000332.1 GCA_031267155.1 Prevotellaceae bacterium
TCGGGAAGAATCTATATGAAAGGACGGCTGAAAAACGTGATACTGACAGCTTCCGGAGAAAATATTTATCCCGAAGACATCGAATCGCTTATAAACAATTTCAAGTTTGTGCAGGAATCTCTGGTCGTCGAACAGAAGGGGAAACTGGTCGCAATGGTCAAAATCAATTACGATGAACTTGAATTGCAATACAATAAATTGAAGGAAGAACTGCAGAACAAAATCGAAGAAAATTACCGCGAACTCGAAAAAAGGGTTGAGGATTTGAAACAGGAGATTCAGTCATACGTCAATTCCAAAGTGAATCGCTTTTCCCAGATATCTGCGGTTGTGGTATTGCCTTTCGCTTCCGATTTCGAGAAAACATCTACGATGAAAATTAAAAGGTATTTGTATGCATAACATTTTTAGAGTTAAGAACTAAAAACTAAAAGTTAGCTGGCGCGCGTTAGCCAACTTTTAACTCTTAACTTTTAGTTCTTAACTCTAATTGTATTCGGTTTATGTAATAAATAATCACTACTTTTGCACTTATTTTATATCAAAGACAAGATATGTATCAAGATTTTAGCGAACAGGAAATTATCAGACGCAACTCACTGACTGAATTGGAGAAACTCAACATACAGGCATATCCCGCCAGTGAATTTGAAGTGAACTGTACAAGCGTGGAAATAGCCGCCGGATTTGAGCCGGAGAAAAGTAATTTCCAGAATATTAGCATTGCCGGACGCATAATGGCAAGGCGCATAATGGGCAGCGCGTCCTTCTTTGAACTGCAGGACGAAAAAGGGCGGATTCAGGTGTATGTCAGGCGCGACGACATCTGTCCCGGAGAAGACAAGACCATGTATAACACCGTTTTCAAGAAACTTTTGGACATAGGCGATATTGTTGGAATCAAAGGCTATGCATTCATAACCCAGATGGGCGAGCTGTCGATTCATTCAAAAGAATTGACCGTTTTAAGCAAATCCTTAAGAGTGTTGCCAATAGTAAAGGAAAAGGAAGGACGGGTTTTCGACGCCTTCACCGATCCCGAACAGCGGTACCGCATGCGTTATGTCGATTTGCTCGTCAATCCCCATGTAAAGGACGTCTTTATTAAGCGTACAAAAATAGTAAATTCCATGAGGCAGTTCTTTAACGACAGGGATTATCTTGAAGTCGATACGCCTGTGCTGCAGTCGATACCGGGCGGGGCGAGCGCGCGTCCCTTCATAACGCATCACAACGCCCTGGATATCCCGCTCTATCTTCGCATTGCGAATGAGCTGTATCTGAAAAGGCTGATCGTCGGAGGGTTTACGGGTGTATATGAATTTTCGCGCAACTTCCGCAACGAGGGAATGGACCGCACTCACAATCCCGAATTTACCTGTCTCGAAATTTACGTAGCCTACAAGGATTACAGGTGGATGATGAATTTTACCGAACAGCTTTTCGAAAAAATAACGCTTGAGGTAAATGGCTGTACCCGTGTAACAGTCGCCGGGGAAGAAGTGGAGTTTAAAGGTCCCTACCGCCGTCTGCCGATGTCGGAAGCCATCAGGGAATATGCCGGCGTCGATATATCCGGCATGGACGAAACTCAGCTGCAAAATGTCTGTAAAGAGCTGGGCATAGCCATCGATGGCACAATGGGAAAGGGAAAACTTATTGACGCCATATTCGGCGAAAAGTGCGAACATCATCTGATTCAGCCCACATTTATCACCGATTATCCGGTGGAACTCTCGCCCCTGACAAAAAAGCACAGGGATAATCCCTCGCTGACCGAACGCTTTGAACTGTTTGTGGGCGGAAAGGAAATCTGCAACGCCTATTCGGAACTGAACGACCCGCTCGACCAGCTTGAACGGTTCAGGGAACAGGCGCGACTGAAGGAGAAAGGCGACGACGAAGCCATGTTTATCGATATGGATTTCGTGCGGGCGCTGGAATACGGCATGCCGCCAACATCGGGAATGGGCATCGGAATCGACCGCCTGGTGATGATGATGACCGGAGCGGCGTCCATTCAGGATGTGCTGCTTTTCCCGCAGATGCGTCCCGAAAAGAAAGTCGCCGCCGACGAAAAGGAGGCATACGAAGCTGTCGGGATACCGGAAGAATGGGTTGACGTAATCCGGAAATCGGGATTCCCCACCGTAAAGTCTCTTGCAGACCTCAACCCGGGCAAACTCTTCAACGACCTCTGCGGTCTCAACAAAAAACAGAAGCTGGGATTGAAAAACCCTTCGCCCGACGAAGTGAAAGGCTGGATTTCGAAAGTTCAAAATTCTTAATATGCAAATAATTTAATTACAGTTAATATAAGGTTATGATAAAATTAAAACCATTTAAGGCGGTACGTCCTCCGAAAAAATATGTTGAGGAAATTGCAGCCCGTCCGTACGACGTCCTCAGCTCTGCAGAAGCAAGGCTGGAAGCGGGAGAAAAGTCGCTCCTGCATATCACGAAGCCGGAAATAAATTTCCTGCCGGTAGCGTATGAATATGCCGCCATAACGTATGAATCAGGCAAGAAATGTTTCAGGAAATGGATTGATAACGGCTGGCTGTTTCAGGATGAGACCGAAAAGTATTACATCTACGCGCAGACCATGGACGGCAGAACCCAGTACGGACTGACTGCATGTGCCAGCGCCGACGATTACGAGTCGGGAAAAATAAAGAAACACGAGCTTACAAGGAAAGACAAGGAAGATGACAGAATCAGGCATGTTGACGTACAGAATGCGAATATCGAGCCTGTATTCCTCTCGTATCCCGATGTGGAGGAGATGAACGGACTGGTCGCTTCGATTGTCGAAACTCAAAGCACCGAATACGATTTCACTTCCGACGACGGATTCCGCCACCAATTCTGGATTGTGGACAGTCCGGAACATATTGAGCATATTACCCGAATATTCGAAAGCGTCCCCGCCCTCTACATCGCCGACGGACATCACCGTACAGCCGCTGCAGCTGCCGTTGCAAAGAAAAGACGCCTGCAAAATCCAAACCACAGGGGCGACGAGGAATACAACTGGTTCATGGCTGTCATATTCCCCGAAAGCCATTTAAGGATAATCGACTACAACAGGCTCGTCAAGGATCTCAACGGGCTGTCCGCCGAACAGTTTATCGACAGGCTGAAGGAAAGCTTTACAGTCGAAAAACAGAGTTCCCCGGAACCTTACAGACCCTCGTCGCTGCATAATTTCTCGATGTATCTCGGCGGTTCGTGGTATTCGCTGACCGCAGGGGAAGGTACATACAACGATTCCGATCCTGTAGGGGGACTGGATGTTACCGTCCTGTCCGATCTGGTACTGGACAGAATTCTGGACATAAAAGACCTGCGCACATCGAAAAGGATAGATTTTGTCGGCGGTATCAGGGGGCTCGAAATCCTGAGCAAAAGAGTCGATTCGGGAGAAATGGCGGCTGCCTTCGCCCTGTATCCGGTGAGTATGCGGCAGTTGATAAACATTGCCGATGCGGGAGAAATAATGCCTCCAAAAACAACATGGTTCGAGCCGAAACTCCGCTCGGGGCTGGCAATACATCTGCTGACTTGAAAGGACAGAACCGCTGAAAATCATACGGAATGACAGTTATAACAGGTAAATTATCCGCAAAGGGCATATCAAAAACCGCTGTTCGCAGGCTATCCCGGCTTGCGGCTGTATCGCCGGTTTTGTTCATCGTCCTGACGGTGGACTTAAGCGCTGATATGCGTACCGGCGCCGTCGTCCCTGCCCTCGCCGGCATGCACGATACGGTGCAGTCCGATTCGCCTTTCCGCTGGGAGACATCCGATTGCCGGTTCGCCCTGAAACATGGAGACCGGACTGTCTGGCGCTTCAATGCGGATACGTCCGAAGCCTCGAAACCGTACTTCGATCCGCTTTGCGCTGTCGGCGGTCCTCCGCTTAGCCTGTCCAAACCGGCGGATCACCCCTGGCATCTCGGACACTGGTTTTCATGGAAGTATATCAACGGGGTAAATTACTGGGAAACAGACAGGGACGGACGCGCGCAGGGCGGGACATTCTGGGAAACGCCAAAACGGGAACTGAACCGCGACGGCAGCGCACGAATTGTTCTCGAACTTGCATACCGTCCGCGCAGGGGAAAAGAGTTGACGCTGCTGCGCGAACGGCGCGAGATTGTCGTTTCCGCTCCGGCAAACGACGGTTCGTATATGCTGGACTGGACGCAGCAGTTCACTGCTCAGGAGGACGCTGTTCTTGACCGGACTCCTGTTCCGGGCGAGAAAAATGCTTCCGACTGGGGAGGGTATGCCGGTCTTGCGATCCGGTTTTCCAACGAACTGGAGGAGGTGAGGACGGTAACGGCAAAGTACGACAGTATGCGAAATCGAAAAGGCGGCGTCGCAGACATTTACGGCGCGGCAGCGGCTGAACAGAACGGCGTAATCGACGGACAGGAATACGGAATAGCTGTTCTGACGCATCCAGATACGCCGCGAAACGGCGACTGGTATGTGATTGCGGTAAAAGATTTCACTTATCTTAATCCGGCAACTCTCCTGCGCAGTAAATATGTACTGAAAAAGGGCGGGACATTAACTCTCCGTCACCGGATTATTGTCCACAGGGGACGCTGGGATATGGACAGACTGAACAGGGAATGTTCGGAATATTACTCTTTTAGAGTTAAGAACTAAAAACTAAAAGTGCTGGCGCGCGTTGGCTAACTCTTAGTTCTTAACTCTAAAAGTCGGGTGTACGACAAAAATCCCGTTATTTGCAAGTGGATAAAAATTAACCTTGTACCGCACCTGATTGGAATTATGAATTATATTGCGATGCATCGCGAAATTGTCCGCAGAACATTAATATCAATAGAAAACGGCCTTTTCTCCCTCTCAACCCCGTCAGGGGTTGAACACCTACGGCGTTCGTGAACAGGCGGGAAATATTTTCTATTGATATACAAGCCCTAACGGGCTATTCTTATCCCGAACTCAGGTATCATTAGCACAGTGGCAACGCCCTGTGTAGAAAATATCTCATCATCATTAAGTCCCATCGGGGCGCAAGCAGGTTTGTCTCATTTGATTAGCCCGTGTAGAAATGGGCGTAATCACGTTATTCCCACAAGTACTGTTCACCGTACTCTACATTATATTTTTTCAAAAATGCCGGCAACTCTTCCTGAAATGTGCGTGTTCTATGGTGTTTTTTCTAATTGTCAGATACGCCATATCTCGAAAATGCACTATCCGGATTACGCCCTGACGGGACTTATACAGGAAAAACGGTTAAGCAGACAAAACAGGACAGAGATAAGACAAAAGGCACATCTGTAAGCAGATACATTGCTTTTTCTGTTGTTTTTTAATATGGATACGCGCATAAAAAGGACACGAAAGGACAGAGTTTGCAACCCAAATCGTACCCCTT
>JAIRZR010000425.1 GCA_031267155.1 Prevotellaceae bacterium
GTCATTGCGAGGAGTTGCGAGGAACGAAGCAAAGCAATCCAGAGTTTTTTATAATCTGTTATATCCTGTTTATTTCGCATATCTAATTGTTCATTCTTAATTGTTAATTGTTAATTGCCAAAAAGTTCGTCGCAGTAATAGCTTATTTCGCCGCCGGTGTCGTCGATGGGGGTATGGATGTTGAACCAGCTGACGATTTGCAGCTTGAAAAAACGCTGGCCGTCGGCGGTGCGTATCGCGTAAGTGTGGTACGAGGGCGAATAGACCATCGGCGGACCGGTGAGCGTCATCGATTCCGCAAGCAGGGCATTGGCGCTTGTCAGTGTCCTTTGCGGGCCGCTGTTGGGGTCGAACCAGGGATTTTCTTCGAAATCCATGTTATGTTCGCCCAGATAGCGGTACCAGTCTCTTTGCGACAGAGTGATATACACGGCAGTATCGACGTCGCTTATCCAGCGGGCGTCCCCGGGCAGCTGTCCGGCACGCTGCCATTTATCGTAGTTTCCATATCCGAGATCGATTGCTCCGCCCTTTCCGGCGCCGCTTGTCCCGCTGTTTGTACGGAGGCGGTATCCGCAGAATGCGATATCCCAGTCGGTACGGCTGTACTGTTCCCCTTCCCTGATGTCGCGGTTGGGCATGTCGCGGTTGAAGACTTCGCCCGTCCGCAGGTTGAAGTACAGCCAGTCGTGTGTTTCCTGCGTCGTGTAGCCTGTGGCGCGGTGGAGTATTTTCCCGTCAAATCCGTAAGCGTCGTATTTCACGCAGGAGGTCGAAACGGCAGCCCAGAGACATGCAGCAGTTACGGCAAGCAGATTTCCTTTCATTTTTTCCTTTTTATAAAGTTTATAATCCTGTCAACTGTCAGTTCCAGCTGAACGTAGCAGCGTGCGCCGGCGGTTGCCGGAATATTGAACGCCGTCAGTCCCGATCCGAGCGTTTCGGGCCTGTAGTTGAAGATATTGTTGACGCCCAGCGTTATTTTCGCCTTTTCGAAAAACGTCTGCGAAACGAAGACATTGCACAGGGCGTACGCCGGCAGGTCGCAGCGGAAGTATGCCTCGCGGCTGCGTCCCTCGTCCGGCACGAATACGCGGTCCTGCACATCGAAGCTTTTCTGTCCCATAAACGAGACGCTGAACGTGGCGGCGAACGCGCAGTCTGTCCGGCGACGGCGGTATTCCACACTGCCGGTTGCCGCGTGGGGCGAGGACGTATTGATTCGCCATCCGCGCTGGTCGCTCACGTTCACGTACGAGTAGGAAGCGTTCATCAGCAGACAGTCTGCCGGCTGCCAGCGCGCCAGCATTTCGCCGCCCAGCAGATCCTGCCGTCCCAGATTGATGTATTCGAAATTGTACTGCATGTCGTAAATCCGCCATACGCCTTCGATCTTGTCGCGGAAGAAGTTGCCGTAGAAAACGGTGTTTACAAACAGGCGGTCGCCGGAATATTCCCAGCCGAGCGAGAGGTAGCGGTTTTTTTCGGGACGCAGGTATTCGTTTCCCTTTATCAGGAACATGCCCTGATGATCCCACTTGAAAAACAGTTCCTTGATGGAGGGCGAGCGGTAGCCTGTCGAGGCGTTCAGGCGGAAAGCCCATTTTCCGTCCGGGGAATATTTAGCGGCAAACTGCGGCATGCCCGCCAGCCCGAACTGCGGCGAATGGCATGTGCGGATGCCCGCCGAAACCGTCCAGCGGCTGTTGAGCGTCCATTCGTCGCGGGCGAAAAATTCCGTCTCCTTCAGCGCCCGCGAACTCATGCGGAAATAGTCGAAACGGTCGCTGGCAAGCCGGTCGGAGAAATGCTCCACGCCAAAAACGAGGCTGTGACCGTCGAAAAACAGGCTTGTCAGCGTAAGGCGCGGCTGGATGATGCGCGAGTGATAGACCTTCCGCCGCTCGTCCCTGAGTTCGTGCCGCTTGTAGCTGTCGTAGAAGTCGGAATGGAAACCGGCGTTCAGGCTAAGCAGGTCTTTGAAGTTCCACGAAAGCTTTGCCCCCCCGGCATAATCCTGCGCCTGCGTGAAAACGAGATCCTGCAGCATGTCGTAGGAGTTCAGCAGGAAGGCGGTTCCGTATATCTGCATGTTGAAACGCTTCGATGGTTCGAAAAAGAGTTTCTGCGAGGCGGAGAGATAGTCGGAGCCTTCGACGCCCATCGGGGGACGCTCGAGGATGCTGCCGATGACGATGTCTTCCTTCAGGAAGGGATTGGCTTCGCGCGTATAGACTTTGCGGTCGCCCGCCTGCTGGTAGAGACAGTAGGCGTCGCTCGAACCCGACCAGACGTCGGTCTGCGAGGTAAAGCTGCCCGCCCTGAAACCCGCCGAAATCCAGCCCTGGAGGTTGGGACGGTCGGAGTTTTTCTCGAACATGTAGAGGAAATCGCGCTTCGAGGGATCGGGATAGTTCCGCTCGTTCATCTGCCCGCAGCGCATTCCGGCGGTTATGCTGAGCGGCTCGACGGTTTTCTTGCTTATCAGGTTGATCACCGCTCCCGAAGCCCGCGAGCCGTAGAGCGTGGACGATGCGCCCTTTACGATCTCCATGCGGTCGATGGCGTGCAGGTTGAAACGCTCGTAGTCGAGATTGCCCGCCATGTCGCCGGTCATCCGCTCGCCGTCAATCAGGAAAAGCACGTGCCGGGCGTCCAGTCCCTGCATGTTGATTTCGTTGCCGAAGCCTGTTTTCTGGATGTTCAGCCCGGGCATTTCGTGCTGAAGCGCCTGCTGCAGATTGCCGTAGCCGGCGTCGACCATTGCCCTGCCGCCGATCACCTGCGTCATCACGGGCGAGGTCTTGACGGGACGGATCATGCGCGAAGCGGTTACGACTATCCCGCTCAGACCGATTATGTCCTGCTGCATGTGCAGGACAGGCGGGACGGAATCTGCGGCTATCCTCAGGCTCAGCGGAAGGAAGCCCGTCATCGTGATGCGGCAGTATATCAGGCTGTCGGACACGGCAAGCGAGACGCCGCCCAGCTCGCCGCTCACCGCATGGACGGCGTTCGTCATTGCGGAATCGGACGAATAGAGTACCGTCGCTCCCTGCAGGGGCTTTTCCGTGCCTTTCTCAAGAAGTGTAATCTGTATTTTCCCCTGTGCATGAAGGGATATGCCAAGCGTCGCATACATGCAAAAGAATATCAGTCTTTCTTTAATCTTCATTCACATATCGTTGTTGTTGGGGGGCGCCTCAAAAGGGACGGTTTCCGTCATTGCCAATAAACGTTTCGTACCTGAACTGCAAGCGAAATGACGCTTAGTCAGGACATAACAAAAGGCGTAATCATAAATCGAAGCAAACCATCGCTGTCCGTCATTGCGAACGCAGTGAAGCAATCCAGAAAAGCGCGTCATTGCAAGGGCGCAACCCGAAACAATCCAAGTATTCTGGATTGCTTCGCTTCGCTCGCAATGACGATGTGAGAGACTTTTTGGATATCCTCTGACCCCGCGGGGGAACCTCATTCGCCGTGTTCTTCCTTCCATTTGATAAGATCCTGCGCGAATTTCCGAATTTCTTCGTCGTATCTGTAAATGCGGGACTTGTCAATGGTTTGTTCGAACACATAAGCCTGCACAAGCATCACGTTAAACTCGGTAGAGAACTCAATGCGTCCGGTAAGCACGTTCAGATAGCCGATAACAGTACCGTTACCGCCTGTCCCCGCCTCGTACTGACTCTCCTGCATATTTGGCGAGTAACTTGTCATGCCTTTTTCGCCCTTGAATTTCAGCCAGCCCTCGTCGGTGTATTCCTGCTTTTCCCAGGTGTTCAGCTGCATGAACTTTACGTTGATGGAAAACCAGATGGTCAGCGGCATCTTGCCTACCGTAAAGTTTCTCAGTTCTATGCGCAGTAAACCGTCGTCGCGCCATGTGAAATAGTATTTGAGCGGACAGCCTGTCGGCAGCTTCGTCTTGTTTACAATTGACATCATGGCATGTGCATTCAGTACAATGCTGTCCTGTAGCAGTTCCTGCGCCATGGCAAAATAGTCGTCTTCTATCGGCGCTTCCGGTTCATTCTTTTCATCATCCCCGCAGGAAAACAGTCCTGCACACAGGAGCAAAAGCAGGACAGAGGAAAAAATATTTTTCCATGTCTGTCTATTATCAAAATTCAATATATTCA
This sequence comes from Prevotellaceae bacterium, assembly GCA_031267155.1. GTDB lineage: Bacteria > Bacteroidota > Bacteroidia > Bacteroidales > UBA932 > JAIRLF01. The sequence goes on from JAIRZR010000425.1 coordinate 4,146, forward strand.
TCATTTTATTTATTTTATTTATTGTCCATTCATTGTTAATTATTCATTGTTAATTGTTAATTGCAAAAAGCGTTCCCGTCGCCGGCAGATCTCTTCTACCTCTGGCAACGGGATTACGCCCTGCAACGACGAACGGTCGCGAACTGATATTTTGTAGCGTCATGTTCGGTATTCGTCATTATTCATTAAACAAACTATTTTCATCGTCATGGTCATCCTTTCTTTGATCATATCTTCGTTCCAGAATAATCAAAACTTGCTTCGAAATTAACAATATCGAAAACAAGGGGTATTATGGCTTTAAAATGGAAATCCAAATCGTCGCCGGAAGCACTTCCTGTAAAAGTATCTACAGAAAATGCGAACTGACCGATATGAAGACCATCAATCCATACATCAACACTTCCGTTTCCGCTAATAAAAGTGATTGAGTCGTCGCTCGGATTGACATTGAACTGCATGTCGTTGAAATGAATCAGATGCTCCACATATCCTATCGGAACATCTACCTCAATATAAACATCCCCATCAATACGATAAATATTTCCACCTACCGACTTGACGACAAAATCAACGTTGTCTACAGGGGGGATGTTAGTATCGCCGTTCATATCCACATTGTAACAGGTACCCCTATAGGTACCGTTCGGATCATCAACCATGAAGGTTGAACTTTGCGCATTATTCATGGCTGGATCAGCCATTAGCGCACTCATTGATGTTGCTGCAACTATTGCAGTCATCATAAATACAAATATTCTTTTCATAATACTTATTATTAAAAAAATTAGACTCCCATAACGATGATTACAAGTTATCTAATAAATCTTTGTCATCTCTCCATACGTAAGCGTCCTCGTCACTATTTTGATCGTAGGCTATTCTACTGCTCAATGGTTTTGCTGACCCACTATCCAAGTGAGTTCTATATGTTTTGATAAAATTCTTCGTTTCCGTTCGATGAGCAATATCGCTTCTCACACTCAGTTTTGTGCTCCCCAAATCATCATTAAAAGTAGCTCCATACACCCATTTTTTGAGTTCAGGGTAAACGATAGGCATATTCTCAGGCAATCGCATCATATTTATATGCCATATTGTCTCAAAGCGCGACAAATTCAGTGTTTTCAATGCGGGAAGATCATGTACATAGAATAGATTAACTCCGGTGGCAGCCTCCGGAAAAACAATTTCTTCCAAATCGGCACATGCTTCAAAATCTATCGTGCTGCCTGTGGTGGCGAGATATTCAACCATTACATCTCTCTGTCCGAAAAGCTTTGAAGCGCTTAAATCCAGGGTTTTCAATCCTCTGTTGTTGTAAACGAGAATTCTGTATAAATTTTCCGCTTTGCTGCAATCAATTCCATTTGGCGTATCCACATGTTCCAATTGTAATTGATTGAGATGAGGGGGGACTTTCAGATAGGGTATGACGGTATGCTCATCGCCAGACCACACCATCAATACCACAGAGGCGCCCTTGAAATCTCTGTGGTGCAGGATATACTGAGCGCCATCAACGCTTGTATTTGTTCTGGCAAAAGTCATAGCCACTGTTCTTGCCGAAACGTCTGTCACCCTTTTGGCAATGTCGATATAATCGCCTTCAAAGAAAAGAGGGTAAAACTGTTTCAGTCTTGCGCGTGTAATATCATTTGGCACTTCGCGGAGAGTGTTATATGCTGTTATTTGATTGTCTTCGTTTTCGATTTTTATTTCAGCGTCTCCGCTGTCGATTTTTGATTTGAGCTGTTCGTAGAGATATACCAGTTCGCTGCAGTTGTATCGTGCGCTGTATGGCAGATGGAGTTTTGTCAGGGGTCGCAGCAGGCTGACAGTTTCGTCGCCGTTTTCCTCGGTTACTACTGTCAGCAGTCCCGGGAACTCGTATATTTCGTTTCCTGTGAGATTCGCCCGCGTTACCGAAGCTGGCAGGACGGAGAAGTCGAAAGAGTAAAAGAATTTGTTGCCTGCAAGATTGACTTCCTCGAGTTTCGGAAAGACCTCCAGTCCCGAAGCGTCGGAGAGTTCGCAGTCCGCGAGGTCGAGAACGGTAAGGTCAAGGACGCTGTCGTTTTTCACCAGAAATCCCTGTTCGTCAAAGGTAAACCCTTTCCTCACGAGCGCGGCTTTCAGCTGTGCGTTCGGCACTTCCACCGACGGGAGTTTCTCATCCACCGGCGGCTCAACCGGCGTGTCATCTTTTTTGCATGAGGAAAAAATTCCTCCAATCATCAGGGCTAATACTATCGCCCTTTTCAGTAAAATACTACTTTTTTTCATTTGATCTAATTTGAATTTTATTATAATTACTACTTAATATTTTATACTTTATTTTAATCAATTAGACTGCAAAGGTAAGGGACTTGATTTGCCTGTACAATCCCTATAATTAGGTATTTTTTATGGGGAAAATGTTATACTTTAGGTATTAAATCCGTGTATGCAGGTGGAAATCAGGGCCTTTTAGAGTTAAAAACTAAAAGTTAAAAACTAAAAGTTGGCTGACGCTTTAGAGAACACATGGGCGAACACACAGGTTCGCCCCTGCGTTGTGATATTATTGACAAGGGTAATCACGGCAACGACAATGTAGGGGCGAACCTGTGTGTTCGCCCTATTATATATTCGCCCTACATAACAAATTTACACTGCGTACGATATAAGAACTAAGAACTATACTGCGCGCGGGATATTTTTGTGCATTATGGACTGACGCCGGAAGGCGTCCAATTTGGATAACCCCGAACAAGCCGCAGGCGTAGTTCGGGGTAGAGACAGCGCTCCTGTCGGAACTGCGAAGCAGTTCAACTTTCGGTTGGTTCAACTCCATACGGAGTTGTGTCGGAGAGATATACTGCACCCCGAGCTGCGCTTCGCTTGCACGGGGTTATCAAAATTGGACGCCTGCGGCGTCAAAAAACACGAAGCATCTCAACATTTTTATATCACAATTTTAGCACGCGCACAATATAAGAGTGCTGACGCCCAAAAAACTCATTTCCACCTGATTTTCCTAACAAAACAACCTCAGTAGCAGAGAAATCACATATACAATAAGCTAATTACCTCATTATTTTGCTGAACTTGTTTTGTGATATATTTTTCAATTCATTCACGGAATTTTTTCCGGAATAACAGGCATTCGATTTAATGCTGTAAAAACGGAATGCGAGTATAAATTAATCAGGTAATAAGGTTGTATATGTCTGTAAACGCGAGCGCTACTGAGGTTGTTTTGTTAAGAAAATCAGGTGGAAATAAGGTTTGCTTATCCACAAATTGTACAAAAGTGGAGCACAGGGGAGTTAAGAACTAAGAGTTAAGAACTAAAAGTACTGACGCACGCCAGCACTTTTAGTTTTTAACTCTTAACTTTTAACTCTAAAAGGGATTCTGCTTCCGATAAACTGTCCTGCAACAGCCATCCCGACAAAGAATGGAATCCAGATTGCCGGAGTGTTCAGCCAAATCCGCAAGGGAATGATCAGGGGAATCGAGGCATGGATTATAAGCCACCATTTCAATGTGAATTTCCGGTATTTTACCCGCCATATTCCTAAAAGAATATTCACTGTCAATGCAAACGCCGATACTGCTAAAATATTCATAATACAGCAACTAAAGAATAATCATCATGCCGCGGAGTTTTCGATTACTTTTTCGGATATCCAACCGGGTTATTGAGCATTGGCTCCTGAGTTTCAGATAATTTTAGAACTTTCCTTAATTCGTCTTTTTTCATATAAGCCCGGGGAACAGTAGCAAATCCACAACCGGAAGCGAACAGCATGATATTCTGGGATACAATTCCGGCGTCAAGAGCGCCCCAGTGTTTCCGGGATTCAACATCCGTACCGGTGAAACGGGACAGCTCGGAAACGATAAGCAAAGACACCGGCGCATCGGCAACCGAGGTCTGAGTGTCGGCAATAAGAGGACGGTGATCTCCTTTTGCCACCGGCTTGAGTTCGTGAGCTTTGGCGTCGTAGATATATGCGCCGTCCTCCATAATGGCATACACGTCAATATCCTGATTGTTACGTGCAGTAGCTGCGGTTCTTCTTCCGTCGGGGCGGTTGATTCCATTGGCAGCCCACAGCAAATCGGACAAGTCCTGCAAAGACAGTTTTTCTCTGGAAAATTCACGCTCCGAATGACGCATGTCAAGAGCTTTCATGATAGAAACGCCACGTTCCTTATTGGGCGCATTTAACTTTATTGGCTTCAAATCCTGCGCATTTACCGTGATAGCCAAAAACAGAAATGCTGCAAAAACAGATATAAAAGTTTTCATATAATACTATTTTAAATTATTAATTTTCAATTAGAATGTTACTGTATCTGGATTCAGTCCCGAGCCTCCAAAATATGGCATGGAGTTGATTGCCCGGATATCGTCGTCCGAAATATCGAAATTAAACACTTCGGTATTTTCCTTTATACGCGAAGGAGTTATCGACTTTGGAAGCGGCAGTATTCCGTTTTGCAGAATCCATCGGATACACAGCTGAGCTACTGACTTGCTGTATTTCCTGGCAATTTCCATCAATGCGGGATTGTCCAGTACTCTGCCGGTGCCAAGCGGACTCCAGGCTTCTACAAGTATATTGTTTGACTTGCAGAATGATACCGTTTCATTCTGCATCTGTCCCGGATGAAATTCAATCTGGTTGACAGCCGGTATAATTTTCGCCCCGTCCAGCAGTGAACGAAGATGATGCTCGAGGAAATTGCTCACTCCTATGGATTTAACAAGACCGTCCCTATGCAGTTTTTCGAATGCGCGCCATGTGTCCGAATTGATTTTAGCGCCATCGGCTTTATTTGCAGGCCAGTGAATCAGATACAGGTCAAGGTAGTCAAGACCCAAATTTTTCAAACTCGTATCGAAGGCTTTCAGTGTTGCCTCATAAGCCCGGTGCGTATTCCATAACTTGGTGGTTATGAACAAATCTTCCCGGTTAATTCCGGATTCGCGAATACCTCGACCGACACTTTTTTCATTGCCATAAATAGCTGCCGTGTCAATATGCCGATATCCTGTTTCGATGGCATATTTCACCGAATCTACAGCTGTTTTTCCATCGGGAGTCTGCCATGTCCCGAAACCAATACACGGAATGTGAATCCCGTTATTCAATTCAAATGTACCAAATGATGATTCCATTTTTTGTAATTTTTTTAAATTTTACTAATCTATATAATTTGTTTGTATGCAATTACGTCTATATACATCTAATTATCCATACAAATTTTAATGATGTAAAAGTACATAAAAAAATAAACAAAGCTCTTTCTTAGGATTAAAACGCAAAAAACAGTGATAATGACGAAAAAATAATGGACAAGCTTGCGTCCCTTAATCCTGTTATATAAAAGGGAGACAAATATTCGGAATTCATGAAAATTTGGTTGCCAAAATAGATGAACTCGTTTTGGCGGATGTACTAATACGCAAGCCTGCGAAGCCAAATGTCCGAAAGCTATTTCTGTGAAACGGTGATCTTGCGGAAATGAGATAAACGGATGCCGGATTTCATCTTATTATCGTTAGCATATATTTGCAGTATCATTTGCAGTATCATTTATGTTATCAGCAATTTTATAGCCTCCTATTTTATTATTACGGGAACCAACAAAGCTTATCAAGCTATTATCTTTCAATATTTTTAAATAACGTTTGACCGTCGCATCGCTTTTATCAATATGCTTTTTAATATCAGATGATTTCGTCAATGGATTTTCTTTTATACAGTGCGCGGGTTAAAATTGTGAGGTAAAAATGTAGAGATGCTTCGTGTCTTTTGACGCCGTAGGCGTCTGATGTCGATAACCCCGGGCAAGCGAAGCGCAG
>JAIRZR010000448.1 GCA_031267155.1 Prevotellaceae bacterium
TAATGAGACAACTAAAAATTACGAAGTCAATCACAAACAGGGAAAGCGCTTCCCTGGACAAGTATTTGCAGGAAATCGGTCGCGAAGAACTGATTACTGTGGAAGAAGAAGTGGAATTAGCCCAGCGGATTAAAAAGGGCGATCAGGAGGCTCTGGAAAAGCTTACGCGGGCAAATCTGCGTTTTGTCGTTTCCGTGGCAAAACAGTACCAGAATCAGGGATTGAGCCTGCCCGACCTTATTAACGAAGGCAATCTGGGACTGATCAAGGCTGCCGAAAAATTCGACGAAACACGCGGGTTCAAGTTTATTTCATACGCCGTATGGTGGATTCGTCAGTCCATCCTGCAGGCTCTGGCAGAGCAGTCGAGAATTGTGCGTCTGCCTCTCAATCAGGTGGGTTCGCTGAACAAAATAAACAAGGCTCTTGCCAAATTCGAACAGGAAAACGAAAGAACTCCCTCGTCGGAAGAACTTTCGGTTATCCTTGACATTCCGCAGGAAAAAGTTTCGGATACCATAAGAGTTTCGGGCAGACACGTTTCCGTTGACGCTCCTTTTGTCGATGGCGAAGACAACAGTCTGTTAGACGTGCTTGTGAACAACGATTCTCCCAACGCTGACAGGGGACTGCTGAACGAATCCCTTTCGAAAGAAATCGACAGGGCTTTGGCTACGCTTACCGAACGCGAACGCGACATTGTGAAATACTTTTTTGGCATAGGAACGCAGGAAATGACTCTCGAAGAAATAGGCGAACAGTTTGGTTTAACGAGGGAAAGAGTGCGGCAAATCAAGGAAAAAGCCATCAGACGACTGAGACACAGTTCGAGAAGCAAGCTCCTGAAATCATATCTGGGATAGTAAAAACAAACAGTCCACTCAATGATTGTAAAGAAGGCGGAATTTATCAAAAGCAGTCCCGACTATACTCTGTGTCCGCAAAGCAATTTGCCGGAGTATGCTTTTATTGGTCGGTCCAATGTCGGGAAATCGTCTTTGATAAACATGCTTACCAACAGGCACAAGCTGGCTCAGGTGTCTTCCACTCCGGGCAAAACCGTGCTGATAAACCATTTCCTGATAAACGACGAATGGCATCTGGTCGATTTACCCGGTTATGGATATGCAAAAACCTATAAGAGCAAGCGGGACGAATTGAAACTCATGATTGAAGGATATATTCTGAAAAGAGAACAGTTGACCCTGCTGTTTGTACTTGTCGATGGACGGCATGAGCCTCAAAATATAGATATTGACTTCATCAACGGTTTGGGAGAAAATCAGACGCCGTTTGCCTTGATTTTCACTAAAGCAGACAAACTTTCGAAAAGCGCGCTTACGCATAATATGGACAAGTTCAAAATTAAACTTTCCGAAATGTGGGAAGAAATTCCGCCGATATTTGTTGAATCGGCGGAAACAGGAGCCGGAAAACAGGAAATACTGGACTATATCGAAAAAATTAACAGTTCAATATAAAATCCCGCATGAAACAGGTAGATCCCGGCACAATAGCAGGTCAGCGGTAAATGTTTTAAACCGACGGATTGCAGGGAGATTCAACTCTGCTGCTATCGCAGGATACATAGAATTCCAGTCTCTCCACTTTCGTGATTTTGCGATTCGCAACCAAATGCAATACTTCGTTTCCTCTTTACTTAACTTTTTTCCCATATCTTTGTACTTTAATTTTATTATACTGTGCGCTGGATATTTTAGTGCGTTGCAGACTGACGTAAGGCGTCAAATTTGGATAACCTTAAGTTTGCCGTCGGATTTATTCCGAGGTTTGATGCGAGGTTAAATTTACTACTTTTGTTGTATTAAAGAATGGATTTAACCGATTGGCAGAGGTAAACCATTTTGATAACCAGACTAAGAAGTCTATTGGGGGTATTGGACCCTCTCTCGACAGACACTTTTCGCAGGATACCCATTCTTCGCGGAAGCTTCCGCTGCTTTCAACAACTTATTGTGTTCCGGAACAAACATTTGTTTACCGGAATGAAATGTGCTCTTAAAAGTGCAGAAATACGGATATCAAACACTGCTTCAAATGGCAAAATCGGGTTTTTAAACATTGATTTTGGTCTTATATCGATTTGATTTTAAGGATAATATTAAATCATTCAAAAAAAACTCATTGCAGTTAATATTTTTTATATACTTTTGCCGCCGATTTATTTAGTTCATCTAATAGGAATGGATGTTTTATATGCTATGAATGTTTTAGTTTTAAATTGCGGGAGTTCTTCGATAAAGTATCAGTTGCTAAGCATGTCGGGCGACGGTAAGGAAGTATTGGCAAAAGGTATTGTCGAAAGAGTGGGACTTCCCGAAGGATTTTTGACGCATAAACCTGTTGGAAAAGACAGTTTTAAACTGACCCGCGCATTTCCGGCTCATGTGGACGGAATCAACGCAATACTGGACGCTTTAACAGATACACAGCATGGAGTTTTAACAGACATACACCAGATTGATGCTGTAGGTCACCGTGTTGCTCACGGAGGCGAATATTTTTCGGGAAGCGTTATTATTGACGGACAGGTAAAAGCCAATATCGAAAAATGTTCCGAACTGGCGCCCCTGCATAATCCCGCAAATCTGAATGGAATCGTTTCGATGGAAAAACTTTTGCCCGACACGCCGCAGGTTGCCGTTTTCGATACATCTTTTCACCAGACAATTCCGGAAAAGGCATACCTGTACGGAGTTCCATACGAATATTATCAGGAATACAAAATACGCAGATACGGATTTCACGGAACAAGCCACAGATTTGTTGCCGAAAAAGCCTGCAAACTTGCAGATCTGGATATAAACAATTCAAAAATCGTTACATGCCACATGGGTAACGGAGTGTCTGTAACTGCAATAAAGAACGGTAAATCAATCGATACTTCGATGGGCTTTACTCCCCTGGAAGGTTCGGTGATGGGAACCCGCAGCGGGGATATTGACGCCGGAATCGTTACGTATTTGCAGGAAAAGAAGAATTTATCCCCTGCCGAAATCAATAATTTCCTTAACAAGGAATGTGGACTTTCCGGAATATCGGGCGTTTCATCGGACATGCGCGATCTCTGGACGGAATACGAACAGAAGGGCAACCAAAAAGCAAAACTGGCTATCGACATATTTATCTACAGGATAGCGAAATATGTGGGAGCATACGCTGTTGCAATGAACGGTCTGGATATGGTCGTATATACGGGAGGGATAGGAGAAAACGACTGGAGTGTAAGGCTTGGAATATCTGAATATCTTGGCTTTATGGGAGCGAAGATAGATAAAGCGGTAAACTGCAATCTCCGTACGGACAGGGTAATCAGCGTTCCGGAATCGAAAATAAAAATAGTGCTTGCCGAAACAGACGAAGAATTGGTAATAGCAACGGATACAGTTAATATCATAACAAAAAACAGTTTGAAATGATAACATCTTTTGACGCAATTTTTGAACATATCAAAGCCAAACCGAAAAAACGTCTGGTTGCGGCTTATGCGAATGATTCACATACAATTGGCGCGGTCAGCCTGGCAATAGATGCGGGTATTGTAGATGCAACTCTGGTGGGAGACATGAAAACTATCAAGCATGTTTGTGAAACGATTGAAATAGATTATAATAAGTTCAACATAGTGCAGGAAGCGGACGAAAATAAGGCGACAATGACTGCCGTCGAATTTGTCAGCAAAGGCGAAGGCGATATCCTGATGAAGGGATTATGCAGTACCGACAAGTATATGAGGGCTATTCTCAATAAGGATATTGGACTGCTGCCTCCGAAAGGAATACTCAGCCATATCACTTTGATGAGTTCTTCCGTCTATCATAAATTGCTGCTGTTTAGCGATATTGCGGTTATTCCCGCTCCGGATTTGAAACAGAAGACAGCAATGTGCGGATATCTGATAAAAGCGGCAAAATCTTTGGGAATCGAAAAGCCCAAAGTGGCGATTATTGCGGCAACCGAGCAGATGTCTCCCGGAATGCAGGCATGCGTGGATGCTGCGATTCTCTCGAAAATGGCGGACAGAGGTCAAATCGCAGGCGCTTATGTTGACGGTCCTTTGGCTGTGGATGTGGCTATAGACGCGGAAGCTAAGGAGATTAAAAAAGTTTCGGGACCTGTGGCAGCCGACGCCGACTGCCTGCTGTTTCCAAACATCGAAGCGGGAAACGTGTTCTATAAAACAGTTGGTAAATTTACTAATTCCCAGCTTGCAGCAATGGTTGTGGGAGCAAATGCTCCGTGCGTCCTCTCGTCAAGAGGCGATACAACAGAAACAAAACTCAATTCAATAGCTTTGGCAGCATTGAATTGTTAAATAAGTCCATCGGGGTGTGGCGCAGTTGGCTAGCGCGCTACGTTCGGGACGTAGAGGCCGAAGGTTCGAGTCCTTTCACCCCGACTAAACAACAAAATATGGTTTGCTGATTATCAGTTCTCCGCTAATGGCGACAACAAATTCCGCAGGGATGAATGTCGATAGAAAAAATGTCGGCAGACAGAAATTCCGCAGATGATACCACTGGTATTCCTGACATTAATCAGGAGATTTATTTGATGCAGTTCGGAACTTTGGAGTTTCCTGTTTACTGCAAAGTCACAGATTTGCACAAAGTTTTTGGTAACTTTGGCAAGGCATCACGAAAATTTCAATTGAAAAAGTTGCCGGTTATTTTCAATCAGAACATTTATTCTGTCGGTCAGTTTGGCGGTCAGTGATTTGATATTGAAAGCCTGTATGTGGGATTCAAGATTGTGTATATCGGTTCCCGTATAAGTGTAGAA
>JAIRZR010000456.1 GCA_031267155.1 Prevotellaceae bacterium
AAATCATCCTCGCTCATGCCCTGCTGTTTCAGAATCGGGTTGAAGAGGCGGAAACTGTTTACAGGGAGCTGTCACAAACGGTTTATCAAAATAATGAAACATATACGCCGGCAATTCTGAAAGATTTCGATACCTTGGAAAAAGTCGGCATCATTCCCGAAGAATGCAGGGAGGATATGAAAAGAATACGAAAACAATTAACAATTAATAATTTAGAAATATGATTTTACTATTATTATCGGCAATTATTCCGGTAGCCGTTTTTCTCTACTGTATTTACCGGAAAGATACGGAAAAGGAGCCTTTGAAACTCCTTGTGAAATGTTTTCTGTGGGGCTGCGCTGTAACTGTTCCAGTCATTTTGGTAGAACTCTCGCTGAATTTTGGCAATCCTGTCATTACATCGCTGTTCCCCAACGCTTTTTACGACGCCTTTATTGTTGCCTCACTTGTTGAGGAAGCGGCAAAATTCCTTTGTCTCTACCTGATTATCTGGAAACACAAAGAGTTTGACCAGTATTTCGACGGTATCATTTATGCCGTATTTGTATCATTGGGATTTGCCATGGTTGAGAATATCTTATATATGTTGGATGGAGGCTTGGGTAGAGCAGTTGCCCGCGCTATTCTGGCAGTCCCAATGCACGGACTTTGCGGTGTCATGATGGGATATTTCTTTTCACTTGCCCGTTTCTCATCCATAGATAAAAGGACTAAACTGTTATGGTATAGCTTCCTGGTTCCATTTTCTTTTCATGGCTTGTATGATTTTTGTATCATGTATTTTATTCCGCAGATTGAAATCAACGAAGGCATGGCAGGCCTGTTCCTCCTCGCATTTTCAGGAGTTGTGATTTCGATTTGGCGTATAGGACTGAAAAATATCAAAAAACATCTTGCACAGGATACGGGAAAAAACAGATAGAGAAGGTATGGCAAACCGTATTATACTGCAGTAAAATTTTATTATTTATGACGCAAATGTAGCCTCCGGTAATACAAATCTGCAGATACCGGAGAGATTGCAGCAGACAAAAGAAAAGTTAGGCGACAAGCCGATTGTTGGCAGATTGAAAGGTGTAGAAAAGGTCGAAACCTTTTACCTAAATCGTTTCGACGATTTCTACAATGTCGTACTTGCACGATTCATTATAGCCTATATAGATGCAGTTTTTCTATTCCCGTTTCTATTTCTATTCAGTTTTTTGCGATACGGATAAATTTTAAAATCAGCAATTTACAATAAATAATGCCCAATTCATCATTATTTTTTTACCTTTGCGGATAATTATAAAAAAGTATAGACAATGAAATTTGGTGTTGTAATATTTCCCGGTTCAAATTGTGACCACGACATGATTTATGCGTTTCGGAACATTCTGGAACAGGAAGTGATATCCCTTTGGCATAAAGACCGTTCACTGCAAAATGTTGATGGAGTGCTTTTGCCCGGAGGGTTTTCTTTTGGCGACTATTTACGGTCGGGAGCTTTGGCAAGATTTTCCCCGATAATGTCGGAAATAATTGATTTTGCCAATGATGGAGGGTTTGTTTTCGGGGTTTGCAATGGATTCCAGATTCTATGCGAATCGGGTTTGCTCCCGGGAACTCTATTGCACAACAGCAATAGAAAATTCATCTGCAAAAACACATACATAATTCCCGATGCAAAAAATACCCATTTAACTCATCATCTGGATTCTATCCCCTTAAAGATTCCCATCGCACACGGCGAGGGACGGTATTATGCTCCGGGTGATACTCTGGCGGAAATGCGCAGGAACGGGCAGATTCTCTTCCGGTATTCCGACGGGAACGGGGTCGTTTCACAGGAGACAAACCCCAATGGCTCAGTAGAAAATATTGCAGGGATATGCAATAGCCGTAAAAACGTGTACGGCATGATGCCTCACCCCGAAAGAGCCGTGGATGAGGATTTGGGAAATACCGACGGAGTGATGATATTTAACTCCATCATCAAGATGCTGAAATAGAAACACAGGTTCACCACAGTCATGCAATTCAAGGATGTAGTTGGACAAAAGGAACTGAAAGCAAAACTCGTTTCTACGGTTGCGGACGGGCGCGTCAGTCATGCCCAGCTGTTCGAAGGCTCAATGGGTTATGGCGGATTGCCGATGGCTCTGGCTTATGCGCAGTTCATTTCGTGCAAAAACAGAGGCGACGATTCCTGTGGAAAGTGCTCATCGTGCGTTAAATACAACAAACTTGCCCATCCCGATCTTCATTTCGTTTTTCCCGTAAACACAACTAAAAAAATCAGGGACAAGCCTGTCAGCAACAATTTTTTGCCGCAGTGGCGTGAGATTCTGCTCGAAAAAAAATATTTCACCGAACAGGACTGGTACGAGTTTATAGGCATAGAAAACAAACAGGGAATCATCAGCGCCCATGAGGCAGATAAAATACTGTCGAATCTGAGTTTCAAGCCATTCGAAGCGGAAAACAAGATAATGATAGTCTGGCTTCCCGAAAGACTGAATCCAACTTCGGCAAACAGATTGTTGAAACTGATAGAGGAGCCGCCCGAACATACTGTTTTTATACTTGTTACCGAAACGCCCGGCAGAATTTTGCCTACAATATATTCGCGAACGCAGCGTATAAAACTTCATCCACTGAAAGAGGAAGATATTGTTAACTCCCTGAAAGAATCGGGATTTGCCGAAAAGGATATATTCACCGCCTCCCGCCTGTCCGAAGGCAATTATATACAGGCAATGCAGGCTTTGCAGGTGTCCGAATCGGCAAAAGCAAATCTGGATAACTTTATGCAGTTCATGAGACTGGCATATCAGAATGATATACTCGGACTTCTGGACTGGGCTGATTCAATGGCTTCCATCGGCAGAGAAAAACAGAAATCGTTCCTTGTCTTCGCCGAACGTTTGACAAGAGAGAATTTTATCCTGAACAGAAATATTGCAGATATTGTATATCTCGGTTTTGAAGAACTCGAATGGGCAAGAAAATTTTCTGTATTTATCAACGAAAATAATGTCTTCGAACTATACAGTCAATTGAATATGTGCATTCTTCATATATCTCAAAACGGTAACGCAAAAATAATATTCGCCGATCTTGCAATGAAGGTAAAGGAACTTATACGCCGCAATAAGTTCTGAGATTGATTTTGCTATTTGTATAGCGAGCCCATATATATATATGAGGGTGTCTAAAAAGCCCCCATTAGTTTCAAGCTGCCCTATACCGGTTGCCGTGTCCCTAATTTATTCTTCCTGATTTTGGACAGATTCTCCATCCCTGTTGAGCTGCTATACGGACAAAAGTGATTATCAGGACAAAATTATATGATTTTTCAGCTTTATTTGACGGATTACTGGAA
>JAIRZR010000064.1 GCA_031267155.1 Prevotellaceae bacterium
TGTCCCTGATTGCGGCAATTGCCGGATATCGCGGGAAAATACTCTTTTCGAAATCGTTATGCAGCCTGTTTTTCCATTGATCCACGGGCAGTTTTATTATTTCGGAAATGGACTGATCCGGCCTGCATGGAATTATATTACCGTACGCTTCGCCTGTGCTTACGTGAATATCCGGCTTGACCAATAGAAGATACAGTCCCGCTATATCCATTTCAACCGGTTCGAGCAGTTCTCCCCTGCCGGACGCCAGCGAAGGAACACAGTCAACAAAAAAAGCGCAGTCGCTGCCTGCCGTGGCGGAATATGCTTTCAAGTGTTCGCAGGAAATGCCCAAGCCGAAAATTCTGTTTAACAGGACAAGGGTAAACGAGGCGTCGGAAGAGCCTCCTCCCAAGCCCGCCCCGAACGGGATAATTTTGTGCAGATGCATTGATACGGGCGGCAATCCAAAGTTTTTTTCCAGAATCCTGTATGCCTTTACACAAAGATTGTCTTCCGTCGCCGAATCTATACGTATGCCTGTCTGGACAAATGAAAATCTGTCGGATTCAACAATTTCCAGTATGTCGGTCAATCCGCGAACGGGATAGAACACAGTTTCGATATTGTGATAACCGTCGTCGCGCTTCGAGAGAACATTCAGTCCCAGATTTATTTTTGCACAGGGAAAAGATATCATAAAAAGCCCGGATGTAAGAGTTTCTGTATAAAATCTCCATACAGGGCAGGGTTTACAAACAGCGGATACAGCAGTCCGAAAACCGAACCGTAGAAATGTGCATCGTGATTAATAATGTCGCCGCCCTTTTTGCTCATATAATTTGAATATGCCAGATACAGTACCCCGAAAACAATACCCGGACAGGGAATAAAAAACACATAGATAAGCGTCCAGGGATTCAGGAGTATGGAAAAGAAAATCACCGCCGATACTGCGCCCGAAGCTCCCAGACTTGCATAATACTGATGATCCCTGTGTTTAAGCATGTCGGAAATGGAAGAAAACAGTATCGCTCCGAAATACATCGCCATAAAATGCAGTACAGGCGAAGCTGTCATGGCATCCAGCGAGTTATAGACGAAACCTCCAAACGACCAGAGGGCAATCATGTTGAATATGAGATGCACCCAGTCGGCATGGATAAACGCATGAGTGATGATTCTGTACCACTGGTTTTGCCTGACCATTATATAAGGATACATTATCAGTTTATTCAAAATATTCCTGTTCTGAAAAGCCAGAATGCTGATTCCCACAGTAACAAGAGTCAATAGAGTAACGGGATTATTATTCATTGTTCATTATTCATTATTCATTATTCATTATTCATTGTTAGGGAAGGAAAATTAATAACATATAACAGTTGAACTTTCTGGATTGCTTTGCTTCGTTCCTCGCAACTCCTCGCAATGACGGGTAACCGTGTGCAGTGCAATAGACGTAATGTCAGATGGTTATCCGTCATTGCGAGGAGTTGCGAGGAACGAAGCAAAGCAATCCAGAGTCTTTTATAATCTGTTATATCCTGTTTATTTCGCATACCTTAATTGATTTATTATTTGTATTTCAGCCATTTTAAGATTTCCCTCAGTGAAGGTTTTTTGCCGTACATGAGTATTCCGATTCTGTATATTTTTGCCGATATATACGCCATCAGCACGAATGTTGCAAAAAGGATGCTTAGCGAAAGTATAATCTGCCACACGGGAACTCCGAACGGAATCCGCGCAACCATAATTATAGGCGAGGTAAACGGAATCATTGAAGCCCATACCGAGAGGCTGCTGTCGGGATATCTGAACGTCTGTACCATAATCATTATGGCAAGTATAAGTGGAATGGTAATCGGCATCATCAGCTGCTGCGAGTCGGCTTCCGATTCAACCGCCGAACCTACGGCTGCAAACATCGAAGCGTAAAGCAAATATCCCCCGATGAAGAACAGAATGAAGAACCCGAGTATCCTGATGATGTCCACTCCGACAAACTCGACTGTCAATCCCTGTACAATTCCTTCGGCGCCGGATGAAAAACTCTGAAAAACAAGAAAGAAAATCCCGGTAAACACAATCCATATAAGAAACTGGGTAATCGCGACCAGAGCCACGCCTGTTATCTTGCCCGCCATCAGTTGAAAAGGTTTTACCGACGATATAATTACCTCGATTATCCTGTTCGATTTTTCCTCGATCACCCCGCGCATCACCATGGAGCCGAACATCAGGATAAACATGTAGAGGATAAGCGCCAGCACGTATGAAATCCCCATCACCGACGCAGTATTGCTTTCCCTGTCTTCCCGGTTTTTTTCCCATTTCATGGTGCGCATATCCACGACAGTATGTATTTCCGCAAGTATGCGGTCGAGATTCTCAATATTATACTCCTTGAGTTTACGGTTTTCCACTGTTGAAACTATAATCCTCTTTACATATTCCTGCAGATCAATGCTGACAGACTTTTTCGAATACATTGAATAGCTGAGCGGATACCCGTCCTTTTCACCTTCGATGTATAAAACGATTGATTCGGAATCGGCATACTGCTCTCTCAGCTTTTCCAGAGGCTGCGGCTCGATGTTCTCAAATATAAACACTCCGGTATTCGGGATATTTTTCCCTGTCCATTGAGTATTATCCACAATTTTGATTTCCGATATATCCACGGACGGTGATGTACTGAATACCATTTTCGTGTAAATAAATATCGACAAAGCAAATATAAGCGGAGTCAGCATGGAAAGAATTATAAATGATTTCTTTCGCACTCTCGTTAAAAACTCCCGCTTGATAATTAATATTACATTTCTCATATGCTGTTATAATAAAATCTGTTATACTTATTTTCCTCAGACAGAAACCCGAATTTGAATACGCTTCCGAAAACTTTTGATACTTTAAACAAATCCAATATGCTCATAATTCATTTTATTTTTTGTGCAAATGTACACGATTTTTTTGAATCGGCGCACATACGGATTAAAAAAAGCAGGAAAAAAAAAAATCAAAGAAGGTCGGCGAAGAATCGGCGTGAGACGCATCACCTTCTAATATGCGGTCGCGATTATATAAATAGCTCTGAAGTTTTGTTTTCATTTCATTCCGAATGTTACCTGTATGGGCTTGTATGGACTTGAGACTTTGTTTCAGACAGTTTTAACGGCTCTATATCCCCATGCCTACGCTTAAATTAACTACCCATACAAAACGTTATAGAGCCGTTATATATAGCATCTGGCTTAAAATTTAGATTTTTCATAACCCATTGCAGCCCGTCCGGAAACGCAGATGCGACTTCTGTGACTTTGTGGCAAACAGGAAATGTGCCCTCCGTTTTCAAATTTTCATATCAGAATTGTGTAATTTAATAAATAATATTACCTTTGCCGGGCAGAAGAGGGGGGCATACGCTCCCCTCTTCCATTGGAAAAGTTATGATAGATAGGACGTTAGTAACAGAATTGGTGGAAAAAAATATCGCAGAAACAGACATGTTTATTGTAGATGTTGAAGTAAATTCCAGTAATGTTATCTCTATCATTCTGGATAGCGACACAGCTGTTAGCATTGATAATTGTGCAGATATCAATAAATTTGTGTGCAACAGTCTGGAAAGTTTATGTGAAGATGTTTTTGAATTAACGGTTTATTCGGCGGGATTAAGCGAGCCGTTAAAATTGAAGCGTCAATATATTAAACACATAGGCGAAGAAGTGGAGGTACTCCGCAAATCCGGAGAAAAGCGGAAAGGAATTTTGCGCCATATTGACGACAGATGCATTGAAATAGAATATGCAGTCAGGGAAAAGGAAGCCGGCGCAAAAAGGAAAAAGACGGTTCAATTGAATGAACAGATTGATTTGGATTCAATTAAATCGACTAAACTGGTAATAAAAATATAAAAATAAATGTTCTATACGACAAAAATAAAAATGTATTTAAAATGAATCTTATAGATACCTTTTCGGAATTTAAAAACCTGAAAAATATAGACAGGCCTACAATGATGAGCGTTTTGGAGGAGGTGTTTCGCGGAATGATGACTAAAATGTACGGTTCCGACGAAAACTTCGACATTATAATAAATATTGACAAGGGAGACTTCGAAATCTGGCGAAACCGTATAGTCGTTGACAGTATCGAAGATGCAAACACGCAGATATCCCTTAACGACGCAAAAAAAATAGACGAATCCTACGAAGTGGGAGAAGAAGTAACCGAAGAAGTCAAGCTGGAATCCTTTGGACGAAGAGCGATACTTGCTCTCCGGCAGAATCTTGCAGGAAAAATAATGGATTTGGAAAAAGCCAATATTTTCAACAAATACAAGGAACGGGTAGGAGATATAGTTGTAGGCGAGGTATATCAGGCATGGAAAAAGGAAACCCTGATCATCGACGATGAAGGCAACGAACTGATTTTGCCCAAGTTGGAGCAGATTCCAAACGATTTTTTCAAAAAGGGCGATACCGTAAAGGCAATTGTCATGCAGGTGGAAATGAAAAACAACACGCCACTGATAATCCTGTCGAGAACTTCTCCCGTATTTCTGGAACGCCTGTTCGAACAGGAAGTTCCCGAAATATTTGACGGACTGATCACAATCAAAAAAGTTGTGAGAGCGCCGGGAGAAAGAGCCAAAATCGCAGTCGAATCATACGATGACCGCATTGATCCCGTAGGCGCGTGCGTCGGCGTGAAAGGCTCCCGGATTCATTCCATCGTCAGGGAACTGAGAAACGAAAATATCGACGTAATCAATTATACAGCAAACTCTCAACTCCTGATTCAGAGATCGCTGAATCCCGCCAAGGTAACATCAATCAAACTGAACGAAACCAACAAAAGGGCGGATGTTTTCCTTAAACCCAACGAAGTTTCGCTGGCAATAGGAAAGGGAGGCTTGAACATAAGGCTTGCAAGTCAGCTCGTAGGTTACGAGATTGATGTGTACCGCGATGCGGTGGAAGAAGAGGAAGATGTTAATCTTGACGAATTTACAGACGAAATCGACTCGTGGGTTATTGATACGCTGAAAAGTATCGGATGTGATACGGCGAAAAATGTGCTGGCAATCCCTGTAAATGAATTGATACGGAGAACAGATTTTGAAGAGGAAACTGTTCAGGAATTGATTTCGATACTTAAATCGGAATTTGAATAACAATTGTTTAATAATATAATTAAGTAATAAAAATTAGGCTTTCCGACGGAGATATGGTGAATGACAGTATTAGAATAAGTAAAATTCTTAAAGAGTTTAACATTGGGATATCCACCCTGGTTGATTTTTTAAGAAAAAAAGGCATTGAAGTGGAAGCCAATCCCAATGGAAAAGTTTCGGAAGATGTCTATGCTTCTGTTAAAACAGAATTTGGAAATGAACATGACTTGAAAGTCGCGTCCATGAAAATAAGCTGGAAACCTGTGGCGACCGGCTCCGTATCTGTTTCGGATATAGACAAAAACGAAGACCTGTATGATGAGCCTGAAGAAAAAGAAGTTTTTATTAAATCAAATACAGTGGATATTGTTATCGACGACCTGCCGGGACCCAAAATAATCGGAAAACTCTCAGACGAACAGCTATCGGGAAAGTTTCAGAAACAGAAAACCGAAACACAAACTCCGACAAAACCCGCAGAACCGGCAAAACCCGCACAACAATCTCCACAGGCGGCTACCGACACATCACAACCGGCAAAGTCCGCGGAAAAACTTGATGAACAGCAGACAAAACCCGAACCGCAAGCTCCGGCAGAACTTATTACGGCGAAACAGAATGTCGGAGAATTGAAGGGTCCAAAAATCATACAGAAAATAAATATCGACTCAATTGTAAAGCCGCAAAGGCAGGAAGAGAAAAGACAGGAAAAAAATAACAGGCCAAAAGATAACAACAAACCAAGGGATAATCAGAAAGGAAAATTCTCGGACAAGAAAAAGAATTTCAATAAAAAACAGGAATTTGTTAAGCAGGTTCAGCCGCAGACTTTCGGACGACCCGAGCAGGATAAGCCAAAGCCGCCCGAACAGGATAAGGCAAATCAGACGATTGCCGATTTGACAGGTATGGAGCCGAGAGTGGAACCCGAGTTTATAAAAACAAAAGTAGAGCAGTTGTCCGGGCCAAACGTTGTCGGGAAAATAGATTTAGACCAGTTTAAGAAAACGCCCGAAAACAATAAGGACAGAAACAAACAGAAAAGAAAAAGGATAAAAAAAGACTCCAAAATTAATGTTGCTGCAGAAATAACCGCCCGTAGAGAGCAAAATAACAATAATTTCAGAAACAATAACAATTTCAGGAACAACAATAATAATAATAATAATAACGCCAACAGGAACAATAACAATAATAACAGGAACAACAACAATAATAATAACAACAATAATAATAACGCCAACAGAAACAATAACAACAACAATAACGCTAACAGGAATAACAACAATAATAACAATGCCAACAGGTTCAACAACGCCAACAGGCTCAATAATGCCGGCGCTGGAAACACCGGCAATAATAACAGAAGCAGATTCAAGCCCGTTCACCGTCAGGTAGATGATGATGCAGTACAACGTCAGGTAAAAGATACCCTCGCCCGTTTGACTGCAGGCAAGGGAAAGACAAAAAGCTCCAAATACCGTCGCGAAAAGCGCGATGCTGTCAACATAAAAGCCATGGAGGAGAGAGAACTCCAAAAAATAGAAAGTAACATACTCAAAGTTACGGAGTTTGTTTCGGTGAACGAATTGGCGACAATGATGAATATTCCCGTAGTGAAAGTCATCGGAGCATGCATGAATCTTGGCTTGATGGTCTCCATTAACCAGAGGCTTGACGCTGAAGCTCTGGTGCTTGTGGCTGAAGAATTTGGGTATACCGTCGAATTTGTTACTGCCGAACTGCAGGACAGCATTGTTGAAGAAGCTGACAGGGATGAGGATTTGACGCCCCGTCCGCCAATCATCACGGTTATGGGACACGTCGATCACGGTAAGACGTCCCTGCTCGACAATATCCGCAAAACCAATGTCATAGCGGGCGAAGCGGGAGGCATAACCCAGCATATCGGAGCTTACAGCGTGAAACTGGAAGACGGTCGCAGAATCACTTTTCTCGATACTCCCGGTCACGAAGCTTTTACCGCAATGCGCGCCCGCGGAGCAAAAATAACCGACGTGGCGATAATTATCGTTGCCGCCGACGACGCTGTGATGCCGCAAACGGTTGAGGCGATAAATCATGCCGTTGCCGCAGGCGTTCCCATGATATTCGCTATAAATAAGATAGATAAACCCGGAGCGAATGCGGACAAAATCCGCGAACAGCTTGCAAACATGAATTATCTGCTCGAAGAATGGGGCGGAAAATATCAAAGTCAGGAAATAGCTGCAAAACAGGGCTTGAATGTGGATAAACTATTAGAGAAAGTCCTGCTCGAAGCGGATCTGCTTGACTTGAAAGCCAATCCCGACAAAAAGGCTGCCGGCACTGTCATCGAATCGTCTTTAGACAAGGGAAGAGGCTATGTAACAACCCTTCTGGTACAAAACGGAACCCTGCGAATGGGTGATGTTGTCCTTTCGGGAATATACACGGGAAAAGTTAAAGCGATGTTCAACGAGCGCGGTAAACGTCTGGAAGAAGCCGGACCTTCGACTCCCGTGCTGATACTCGGACTTAACGGAGCGCCCGCCGCCGGCGAGACATTCAACGTGATGAACGACGAAAGAGAAGCCCGCGAAATAGCAAATAAACGTGAGCAACTCATTAGAATACAAGATATACGTACAAAGAAACATATCACCCTGGAAGAAATCGGACGGCGTATCGCAATCGGTTCCTTCAAGGAATTGAATGTCGTTGTCAAAACCGATGTGGACGGTTCGATGGAGGCTTTGGCGGATTCGCTGATAAAGCTTTCGACGGAAGAGGTTCAGGTGAATATCATACACAAGGCTGTCGGGGCAATATC
Organism: Prevotellaceae bacterium; assembly: GCA_031267155.1. GTDB lineage: Bacteria > Bacteroidota > Bacteroidia > Bacteroidales > UBA932 > JAIRLF01. Next base: position 7,980 of record JAIRZR010000064.1, read on the forward strand.
CGAATCGGATGTTTTGCTGGCTGCCGCATCCAACGCCATCATCATAGGATTTCAGGTGCGTCCTTCGGCGGGAGCACGCAAGCTGGCAGAAAAGGAAGAAATCGAAATCCGTTTGTATTCCGTTATTTATGATGCAATAAACGAAGTCAGGGACGGTATCGAAGGCATGCTGGCTCCGGAATTGAAGGAGGAGATAACTGCTACAGTAGAAGTCCTGGAGACGTTTAAAATCACAAAGGTAGGAACGGTTGCAGGCTGTATCGTCCGTGAAGGAAAAATAACGCGAAGCTCGAAAATACGGATAATACGCGACGGGATAGTTATTTATACTGGCGGACTGGGTTCTCTCAAACGTTTCAAGGAAGATGTTAAGGATGTGCTTTCGGGCTACGAATGCGGTCTGAATATTGAGAATTTCAACGATATAAAAATCGGAGACGTGATCGAGGCATACGAACAAATCGAAATAAAGAGAAAACTGTAGAAATGGAATTTGTAAAGACTTTTATCGAGGGAGCATTTTTGTTGAAACCAAAGGTTTTCGAAGATTCCAGAGGTTATTTTTTTGAATCGTTCAACAGGGTAGAGTTTGAAAAAAACGTCGGCGCTGTTAACTTTATTCAGGACAATGAATCGAAATCGTCTGCCGGAGTTTTGAGAGGATTGCATTTCCAGAAGGGAGAATATGCCCAGGCAAAGTTAGTTAGAGTGATTAAGGGCGCTGTTCTGGATGTTATTGTCGATATCAGACCCGCTTCCCCGACTTTCGGAAAGTATTTTTCCGTGGAACTGAGCGAACAAAATAAGCTGCAATTGTTTCTGCCAAGAGGAATGGCGCACGGGTTCCTTGTTCTGGAGGACGAAACGATTTTTTCATATAAGGTCGATAATCTCTATTCTCCTGAAAACGAATCGGGAATCCTGTTTGATGACCCATCCCTGGCAGTAGATTGGAAATTCCCGAAATCTTC
>JAIRZR010000116.1 GCA_031267155.1 Prevotellaceae bacterium
TTTTAATCGGACTGTTTCAGTACAAAAATCCGAACATCCACAGGGGGATTTTGTTATCGAAGCCGTATTCAATATCGTCAGCGGCAATATACGCATCGGGGAGCGAATAAATTTGCCTGCTGTTTTTACCTTTCCCGCCAATCTCGAAAGTATATTTCCCGTCAATCAGGAAATCTCCTTTTTCAGGATATTCCACCCTGTGCCGGTAAGCCAGCTGGTTGAAAAAGAAACTTTCCCGCAAATTTCCTGTATTGACACTGCCTGTTGCCAGCGCATAAGCCAGATTGGTGTTTTCGAGGAAAATCTTGTCCGGTTTTTGCAGCTTGCCCATTCCCGTGCTGTCCCTGTACAAATGTTTTGTCAGGCGCGTTTCCTGCAAATAATGCAGGTAAGACACAAGCGTTGCGCGGTTGATGCCGATATGCTCGCTCAGTTTTTGCACATTGGGCGTAAACGGGGCGGATTCGGCGATAGCCAGCAGCAGTTGCTTCAGCTTCGGGATATACGAAATATCAACTCCGCGCAGCAGGGGCAACTCGATTTCGAGAATCAAACCGATGACTTCCTCTAATTGACCGTAATACAAATCTTTCATCTCGAACGTGAAAGGATAGTAACCGCTTTCGAGGTAAGTCCCGAAGTGTTGCAGAGGCTTTACGCTTTTCAGGATTTCGCCGGAAATATCCCGCTGGTTTTCCAGAATATCCTGCAGGGAATAAACGGGAAAGTTTTCGTGCAGGCTCATGTTCAGGTATTCCCTGAACGACAGGCCCTGCATCTGATATACTGCGGCGCGACGGCTCAAATCGGCGCGGGCGTTCAGGATTTCGAGCAGCGACGAGCCGGTAAAGACAATCTGCAGTTCGGGATAATCGTCATAGGCGTTTTTTAACTCCTGCGACCAGTTCGGGTATTTGTGCACCTCGTCTGCAAAAAGATATTTCCCTCCTTTCTTCACGAAGCCGTCTATCAGTTCAATCAGCCGGTGTTCCGAAAACCAGATGTTGTCCAGGCTTATATACAGCGCCGACGAGTTTTTCGGCAAATTCCGCTTCATGTACTGCAAAAGCAGGGTCGTTTTGCCGACGCCACGCGCTCCGCGAATGCATGTCAAACGCCTGTCCCAGCGAATATCGGCCATAATGCTCCGGACAAAATCCAGCGAAACGCCGTCCGTTTTCCTGTATGACTTTTCAAACAATGTATCCATGTCCTTTATTTTTGTTTATTACAGTGTGCAAAGATACGGTATTTTTGCTTATTGCAATAAGCATTTTTTAAAGCGAGTAAACCAATATGTCAAAGAACCCGTTCAATTGAGAATTAATTCTCAACCATCTAACTGTTTAATTGTTAATCTTTACAAATTCTACTCTCCTGTTTTTCGCCCGTCCTTCGTCCGTGCCGTTGTCGGAGATAGGCGATGTCTGTCCTTTGCCTGCGGATTGAAGACGGTCTTTAGCGACGCCCATTTCCTCAAGTTTGGCTACTACGGCTGCCGAACGCTCGTCGCTTAGCTTCTGGTTGGCGTCTGCTTTGCCGGTGTTGTCGGTATGTCCCTCGACCGAGAATTTCAGCTCGGGATTGTCCGCCATCAGCTTGGCGATGCGGCTGATTTCGCCCATGCTCTCGGGCTTGATCGTGCTTTTGCCGACGTCGAAGGTGATGCCGTAGGTGATGAACTTGCCGTCGCTCATCATTCTGTCGTATAATGGAACTGCGCCCTGCGCGATGCGGATGTTTTTAATCCAGAAAGTTGCTTTCTTGCCACCGTTCTGACCGGTTTCAATCACGAACCAGTTGCTTTGCGCTATATTGGGAGCGTTGGCTATCCGGTAGCCGTCAACATAGACCTTCAGTGCGCGCTTGTTGAACGAAATCGCCAGATGATGCCAACCCTCTCTGATATTGGGAACATTGTCTGAAATACGACGACTTTCTCCGCTTGTAGATTTAAGCGTGGTTGCAACCTCCAATTTTTCATCGCGGGCATAACCCCAGAAGAAAATTTGGGCTATCTCGTTACCCTGACTGTTTTGGAGTTGGAAACGATAGTTACCGTTGATGTAGGTATCCGACTTCGAGTCAACAGGTCCGATGTAAACATCTGTTTCGATGGTAAAGGCGTCGGGCAGATAGTTCTTTGGCGTTTTCATCAGAGGCGTGATGCTTGCGCTCTTGAACAGTGCGATGGTGTTTTCGCCATTGACTTTTGAGATTTCAATGTTTCCACTAATCATATCCCACTGTGAAGGAAATTCGCCCACCTGCTCGTTGGCGAGGTCGTCACCAAAAATAATTTCATCCCCCGGCACAAAGTCGGATTTGGCGTATGCCATTTCAGCAGCCTTCGGCGAATTGCCGGACTGTGCGGCTTCGGCTTCATCGTCGGTCTTTGAAGACTTTAAAGTCTTTGAGGTCTCTGAGTCTTTTGCAGACTCAGAATCTTCTGTAGATTCTGCAGACTTTGAGTCCTTCGCAGACTTGTCCTTGTAGGAATCGGGGTCGGTGGCTTTGTCCACAGCCTTGTCAATTGCCTGTTCGGTTTTCTGATCGGTCTTGCGCTCCAGAGTGCGCTCTGCGGCATTCTTCGCCGTGTTACCGAGTTTTTTGAGGAGTTGCGCCTCCGCCGTGCCGGATATCATTACCAGCGCAGCCGCTACGATTAAAAATCTTGCTAATTTCATTTTTTTTATTGTTTTAAACGTTTATAAATTCACATTCGGTTCGCTTTCCGTAATGCCGAGATACTGCGCGGCGACGGAGATGGCGTTGTTCGACATTCCCGGCAAGCGGTCGAGGGTCGCGTTACCTGTGGAGGTGGTGGCGGACTGCATTTTCTTCGCATCGTCGGCAGCCTGAGCGTATGGCATAAGGAATTTGAGGTGTCCCTGCGCAGCAAGGATGTATTCGTGCCAGACCTGACAGGCGGCAGCCCTGTAATCGTTCACGAGCGACTGGGCGCGGCGTCCTGCCGATTCGACCTGTTCCTTCGTCAGCGTTCCCCGCATCACCTCTTCCCACTGATTAGCCTCTGCCTGCGCTTTCTGTATCGCATCCCTGCGGCTTTCCCGGAGGTCTGCAATGCGGTCGGACGCCGATTTTTCGGCTTTGGCTATCCTGCCGCCCGTTACCTGCATCTGCTCCATGTAAGCTTCGAGCGCTTCCTGCACTTTGGCAATCGCCTCGCCCTGCGCTTCGGCTTCATGTTCGCGGCGCTGTTCTTCTTTCGTCTCCTCTTCCGACAGCATCTTTACGCCGGCTTTTTCCATGCGGTGGCGAAACTCGGCTTCGGTGAAACCGTTCTCTGCAAGGCGTTTTTTCATATAAGCCCCGCTCTGCTTTTCATTCATCTTTTCCATCTTTTTCATGTCGGCTTCGGTGATGCCCATAGAAGCCAGTACCTGCATTTCCGGCGAAGCCGACATTTTTTGCCGCATAAAAGCTTCGATTTCCTTTTCACTCATGCTCTGCATCTTTATCATGTCGGCTTCGGTAATGCCCATTGCCGCCATCGCTTCCATTCCCTGCCGGGCGGCTTTCATTCCCTGCTCACGCTGGCGTTCCTGCCGTTGCTGCTGCGCCTTCATCATTTCGTCCGGCGTTGCGTCGGGAATCATTGCTGCCTGTATTTCGTTCAGCTTGCCGTTGAGTTCGGCGATCTTCGCCCTGAACGCTTCCGTGTGTCCGCCATTTGCCGCCCACTGTTCCGGCGCGGGTAGCGGGGGTGCGTTGCCGATAACCGCCTGCGGCGTTACCTGCGCCTGCGCCGCGCCGGATAAGATCAACAGCGCGAACGACATGATTAAAAACTTTATCTTTTTCATGCTTTTAAATATTTACTTAATTTGTTTATTAGCGGATTCTTCCGCTGAATTATACTGTATTTCATACTCTTACATTATTTATTTGCTTATTGATTACCTTTCTGTAACTTTGCGCCGTAATCATCATTAAAAAAGATTGTTATGAATACATTTAATGACATTATCAGAATTGATTCCGAAAAACGGTTCGGAAAACCCTGCGTGAGGGATACCCGTATCACGGTTTACGATGTGCTGGGATGGCTGTCGTCGGGCATGACGTATGACGATATTATCGCCGACTTCCCGGAACTGACGAAACAGGATATTCTTGCCTGCCTTGCATTTGCCGCCCAGAGAGAACGTACCCTGCAATACATCTGAAATGAAACTGCTGTTTGACCAGAATATTTCGTTTCGTATCCTTCGACTGTTACCGGAGGATTTTGCCAATTGCCAGCAGGTACGCTCTGTGGGTCTGAATGACTGCAAAGATGTGGAAATATGGAAGTTTGCAAAACTAAACGGTTTTACTGTCGTTACTTTTGACGCCGATTTTTTTGACATATCCATACTCAGAGGCTTTCCGCCCAAAATCATCTGGCTGCGTACCGGAAACCTGACCACTTCCGATATTGCCGAACGTATCATCCTCAATTCTTTAAACATCGCTTTCTTTATTGATAATCCCGACCAAAGATGTCTGGAGATTTTTTAACCGTTCACTCTCAAATTTCCCTCCGCTGCCGGGAAACAAACTGGCTGCCACCTGTTTCAAATCGCCGCTTGCCGCTGCCTGTTCCGTTTGCTTTTCGGACGTGGCTGTCACGCTGATTTTTAAATTTACCCGTTTCATTTTGTTATGCTTTTGTTAATGGTGAATGTATATTGCGCCCAGTTGCCTCTTGCAGTGTAATTGACCATTATCATTTTGGAATTGAATGTAAAACTCCAGCCTGCAATCACATCACCGTCAGGATACACCCCTTCCAGCTTGCTGAAATCACTGATAGCATCGCCTGCACTTACCGTTTCGGCTTCCCAATTCGGATTGTTTTTGTAGTTGCCGTGTGGTGAGAGGGCTTTTGTTGCTTCAAAAAGGCGTTTACATTCATCTGCGCTTGTTGTGCCTTCGCCTGTGCTTAGCATGAGTTCGAGGTTATTCACGCGGTTAAGGCTTTTCACGCTTTTGAACGACCAGCCCGCAGGTATTTGAAGGTCAGGACCGAAATTTGCTTTTACAACCGATTGCCAATTATTATCGTTCAACTCTTTAAGAGTTGTACCGTTCGTTGCCGCCTGCGTTTCGGTTTTTGTTGCCGAACTGCCGCCGCTTTGTTTGCTACTGTTTCCGCCGCAGGAAACCAAAGCTAAACCTATAGCCAATGCTATCACGCTTATTTTTAGATTTACTCTTTTCATTTTTTGATATTTAAAAATGTTTATAATTCTTATCTTATTAGTTCTTTCTCAGTTTGAGCGTAATTTTAAAACCGCTTCCATTTTCAGATGACCACGGACGACCGTAATTGGTGTCATAGTCTGGGAATAAGCGTCCTCCGTCGGGGTCGAATCCGATTTCGAAGTAAGTATCGCCTTTCGTTCCGGTCGTGCTGAAATACGGACGCTCAGGATTATAGCCGAGTGTGCTTTCACGAACATCGTACACGCTGAATCCGGCGGACTTAAAACGCTGGATGATGTCGTCGAAAGTTGCCCGTGCAGCGTTTTTCCAGCAGAGATCGAAAAACTCGTCGCTGTCTTCGCCTGCCGAGGTAAATACTTCGTCGTACGGAACGGGAAGCGCTGGAACCTGTTCGACGCTGAATACCGGCGCCGGGTCACGGTAAGGCGTCCATGTTTCGTCTTCGTAAGGCTCATGCAGATATCCTTCCCAGTCTTTCATTTCGTCTTTGGCGAAAGCGACGAAGTCCGTATGCGAACTTACATTCAGGCGGCTGTAATTGTACGTTTCGAGTTGCACGTCGATAATTCCTTCGATATGAACGGGAAATTCGCCGGCAGATCCTCCTCCGGGAATCCAGTATTTGCCGTCGACTTTCACGGAAATACGCAAGGTAAACCCTTCACGGTTCAGTATTTCGAACTCCACACTGTAAGCGTCGATAACATAATCGCCGGCATAAGCGTCGGTTCCTTCGTTAATCCATATACCGGAATACGCCCACATTCCTTCAGGTTCGCTTACGTATTTTGTTTTTCCCGGCTCATAATCGTGCCATCCGAGATTGACAAGATATTTGTCGCTGAAATTTTCGCCGCTGTATTTTCCGCCGAGATAAATGTCAACATCGTGACGTGGAAAATTCGAAGGCGTTGCGCCGATAAACATTACGAATCCTTCGTTTGGAACGGGTCGCATCCCGAAAACTTCGGAACATGTCCGGGAAACTTCGGAACATGTTCTGGAAACTTCCGACGACAATCGGAAAACCTCGGAACATGTTCTGGAAATCTCCGACGACAATCGGAAAACTTCGGAACATGTTCTGGAAACTTCCGACGGCAATCGGAAAACTTCCGACAGCAAAGGCAGAAAGTGGGATAGCGTACTTGTTCCACAAGTTACAGTTGCAGATTTAAAACAGGATACTTTTACCTTTTTCAAAGAAAAAGGCATTAAAAGCAATCGAATTGATGAAAGCAGCCGTAACGATACGCCTGCACAAGTACTTGAAAATCTAAAATTAACAGAGAAAGGCAATTTGAAACGAGCCGCATTATTGCTTTTCCACCCCGACTCCGAAAAGTTTGTTACCGGTGTATATGTCAAAATCGGTTTTTTTCGTACCGACAGCGATTTACTCTTTCAGGATGAAATACACGGTACCCTCTTTGAACAGGTTGAACGCACAATGGAACTGCTTTTGACCAAATACACACGAGCGTTGATAAGTTACGAGGGCATTTCGCGCGTGGAAACATACGAATATCCCAAAGATGCTTTGCGCGAGGCGTTGCTCAATGCCATAACTCATAAGGATTACGCGGGTTGCATACCAATTCAGATAAGCGTTTATGCCGACAGGATAATGTTGTGGAATGAGGGACAATTGCCCGAAAATTGGACAGTTAAAAATCTTTTGGCAAAACATTCTTCACGTCTATACAATCCCGATATTGCCAACGCCTTTTTCCGTAGTGGTTATGTTGAAGCGTGGGGACGCGGCATTGACAAAATTACCGGACAATGCGTCACAGCAGGATTGCCAGCCCCGCAGTTTTCACCTGACGGCTCTGATTTTTGGGTAATTTTCAAAAAGGATATTTTTAACAGGGAAGATTTAAGTAACAGAGGATTGAATCAAAGACAAGTT
>JAIRZR010000141.1 GCA_031267155.1 Prevotellaceae bacterium
GCTTGCCATTGGCGCCTTAATCGCCTTCCCTTCCGGATATGTAATAATGAAAAGATGGCTGGAAGGATATGTCCTGCAAACCGAAATAAGTCCGTGGATTTACGTGTCGATATTACTGGCTTTGATTATGGCTGTTGTGCTGTGCGTCGGCGGAAAAGTCTATAAAACAAGCCGCGAAAATCCGGTAAATGCGCTGAACAATTAACAGTCAAATTAACATGATAAGACATTAATGAGACGGCTGACAGGATTCACTTTCCGGAAAATGCCTGTGAAATAACAAGCCTTTTTCCCAATATCAATGATGCGAAAAAAGCGAAAACAGTCAAAATCCATCCATTACCGCAATCCGATTTTTATAAATAAATTAAAAAATATGCATAATGATTAGAATTGATGTAATATGGTTATTGTATGTGGTTTAAATAATTTTATTTCTCCCGGATATCGTGTTAAAAAGGATTGATATAAGATAATATTTGTTAAAAATAAATTGAAATGTTGAGCATTGATATAAATTTTATAATTTTGCAGTCGATTCTAAATAATAAATTAGAAAATGAGAATAACGTTTATAATACTGTCGCTAATGTTTTCATGCATTTTAAATGCGGCAAACAAGGAATCAAAAAAGGCGGATAAATATTTCGCCGCGGGAGATTATCGCAATGCAATAGACATGTACAAGGCCGCTGTTGAAAAAGAAGACAATCCTTCGGAAAGGGCATTATACCAGTACCAGATCGGGATTGCGTATTTTCGTCTGAATGAGATTGCCAGCGCTGAAAGAAGCCTGAATAATGCTATAAAGCAGGGCTATATGTCTGCCGAAGCATATCTGGCGCTTGGCGATGTTCAACTGAAGCAGGGGAAGATGGATGAAGCAAAATCCTCGTACGAGTCATACAGGATTGCAAATCCCGGAGACAATTCCATTGCGGTGAAAATTGCTTCCGTAAAATTTTCGAAAGAAAATCAAAACAATCTGTCCCTGTTTAAACTGTTCCCCTTGAGCCGTAAGGTCAATTCCAGACAGAACGAGTTTGGAGTAAGCTATTTCAATGAATCGCTGCTATTTTCATCTACAAAAAATATTTCCCCGGCAAATGACGACGAGGACGATGACAGCGAGGCAGGCAGCAAATACTCCGACAGGGTTATACCCGAAAAACAGGAGAAAAAGAACTATACCAAAGAGGGGCTTGCCAAAACTGCGGTATGGCTGTCAACGGGAGCAAACGGCAATTATAATAGCGCTAAGGAGTTGCAGGAACTGAGCAGGATGAAGGATTTTTCGGATGACGGGATCATGATTTACAGCCCCTACACAAAAAGGGCATACTATACCCGTTTAGAGGGCAAAAGAGCATACATACATTCGATGCACATCGTCGGCAACAAATGGCAAAAGGACGAAAAAATCGAAGTTCAGAGTCAGGGCGAACCGATCGGACACCCGTTTTTAGCCCCCGAAGGCGACCGGATTTATTTCACATCGACAATGCCCGGCGGCAGTGGGAAAAGCGATATCTGGTATATTTCAAAAATCGGAGACACATGGAACAGTGTGCCAACCAATGCCGGCGACAACATCAATACGCCTGGAAACGAAGTATATCCGCACATATCCGACGGATATTTCTTTTTTGCCTCGGATGGGAGGATAGGAATGGGCGGACTGGATATTTTTGTTGCAAAGATTACAGGTTCGGGGTTTGAAAAGCCTATAAATCTGGGTACTCCATTCAACTCTACCGGCGACGACTATAATCTGGTTATACGTACGGACAAAAGCGAGGGGCTGCTGGTCAGTTCAAGAAATTTCAAACAGGGTTCGGATATATACCGCTTCGAGGGTTTCCCGAGCAACCTGACAATTGCAGGAACGGTAAAGGATTCAAATACGGGAGGAGCAATATCCAATGTATCAATAGAATTGTTTATCGAAAACAAATCGCTCAACAAAATTGTTTCCGATGCCAACGGCGATTTTGTCATTCCTGTTCTTCCAAATACAACATACAGACTGACAGCTTCGGTGCCGGGCTATGCCTTTGCTGAAAAAACTTTCAGCAGTCCGGGTGATTTATTCGCAAGAATCAGTAAGGAAAGCAGCATCAATCTGGATTTCAATCTGCAGGCGAATGCATCGGTAGTTTCCGGAAAAGTTTACGATATACAAACCCTGACGCCTCTGGAGGGCGTTACGGTATTTTTGATTGCCAACGGAACAGTGCAGCAAACTACAAACGTCGATCCGAGCGGCATATATAAATTCTCGAACCTGACAAGCAACACCGATTACACTGTGAAAGTTAATCCCAATGGATATTTCTGGAACACCAAAAAAGTGCATGTCGCCAACAGCAGTCAACGGTTTGAATATAATACGAAAAGCGGGCATGATTTGGATTTCGCCCTGCAAAAGTTCAGTATCGGCAAGGAAATAATAATTCCGAATGTAAGTTTTCAGGAAGATAAACCCAATCTCCTGACCGAATCATACAGGGAACTGGACAATCTTGCCAATATGTTTATCCAGAATCCTCACTGCATCATCCATCTTAAAGGACATGTGGATGTTACATATAAATCGGAGGTGGCTAAAAATCTGTCGCAATACCGTATTAATGCGGTGAAGGACTATCTTCTGTCCAAAAAAGTCAATCCTGCACAGTTAATTACTCCCCAGGGCATGGGATATCAAAGTCCGCTGGCACGGAATCCTGTTACGAAGGATGAACATCGAATGAACAACAGAATCACATATACCGTGAGCAGAGTTGACGCCAATAAGGAATTGGAATATTCCCGTTTGAATGTCGTTGATCAGGCTGCGCAAACTGTTGCACAGACAAATACAAAGCCGCAGACAGGCACGGGTACGAGTGTAGAAAATACAAGACAGCAGACGCCGGCAACGTCTTCGCAAACAGCAGTACAGACGGCAACGCCCTCACAAACACAGCAGCTTACGCAGACGCAGCAGACAAAGCAGTCCCAGTCTCAATCTTCGAAAAGTTACACTGTTTTAGATGATGGAATCTATGTCGTTCAGGTCGCATCAACTGGAGTTCTGGATTTAAAACAGCCCGATTTTGTGAAAATAACTACAAAGTTAGGATTGGAAGTCAGGTATAAGCTGATTGATGGAAAATACAAGTATTATGTGGGTTTTTTCAACACGATTACAGAAGCAAAAGATGTAATTGCCGAATTGGAGAAGTTGGGGATCAAGGGTACATGGCCACGTGAAAAGTATTGAACATGCAAATCCTTTTGCTCCTGAAGGAAAATGTGGCGCTTTTTCTTTTACTCCTGTAAAAACGCCTGATTACCCTTTCAGGATAACATACAGGGATACATCTGTTTGGCTTGGTTCGTGCTTTACTTCCAACATTGGAGAAGCGATGAAGTCCCTGAAATTTCACTGTTCGGTAAATCCTTTCGGCGCACTGTATAATCCCGCGTCCATTCTTTCGGCATTGAAAATGCTGCTTGGGAAGACCCTGCTGTCGCCGGAAGATCTGTTCGAATTTAATGAGTTATGGTCTTCATTCCATTTTCACAGTTCATTTTCGGATATCGACAGGTCGAAGGCACTGGAAAAGATGAACAGACAGCTGTCTTTTGCATCAGGCAAATTGTATGAGAGCAAATATCTGTTTATTACCTTCGGGACGGCTCATGTTTTCCGATTGAAAACCTCCGGAGAGATTGCAGGCAACTGTCACAAACTGCCTTCTGCAAATTTTATACACGAATGTCTTTCTATCGAAGAAATTGTAAGGCAATACACTGATTTCATAAACAGTATCGCAGAAGTATTGCCGGAATTGAAGATCATATTTTCGGTAAGCCCGGTCAGACACCTTAAAGACGGAGCGCACAATAATCAAGTCAGCAAATCTATTCTTATTCTGGCTATTGACATGCTGATGAATCGTTTCCCCGGCAGGTGTTTCTATTTCCCTGCATACGAAATTGTTCTCGATGAATTGAGGGATTATCGCTTTTACGAAAAAGACATGCGCCATTTGTCGGAAACGGCAATTGATTATATAAATAAGGTATTTGTCAATTCAATGTTCGGCGAACAGGACTGTAAAATAATGAAGGAAGTGAAGAAACTGAATCTTGCCCGCGCACACCGTCCTTTTAACACCGAAACAGGCGCTTACAAAGAATTTGTCGGGAATACAGATAAAAAGGAAAACGAACTGAAAACACAGTATCCTTATTTGGACTGGTAAATCCTGTTTCTCAATATTGTGGAAATGAAAAGTGCCAACTCAATATTCTCCGCGTAATTGGTATAAAATTCCTCATTGGTAAAAATTCTCAACTCAATGCAGCAAGAAAATATCTCATTGACACCGAAATAGTTCAACCCTATTCAACTATTTTCGGGCGCAAAGGTACTATAAAAAATGAAAAAACAATATATTTTTTATGCTCTTTAGCATAAAAAAATATGTCTAAAAGCATATTTGGTTCTTTGACACTAATTCAGTGAAAAAAATTGTTTCCCAGACTATAGAATCTCGATTTATTAGTTTATGGGACGTGAAATAAATAAGGTGTAACAGTTTCATGATACTGTGGACATAATGCGCATTGCGAAATTGCCCATAGGGCATTAATATCAATAGAAAACCGTTTACCTCCAGCCACAAGCCTTTTAAGGCTTGCACGCGATGGCAAATTGCGAAATTGTTTACAAAATATCCTAACATTCAACCTGCGGTTGATTCAAGCCCTAACGGGGTTGTGAAGATGTTTGGACAAATTTCTATTGATATTAATGCCCTACGGGCAATCGGACATGGCAATTTTATTTCAGCAATTAATTTGTGACATTAAACATTTATACGTTATTTATTTTTCATCCCTATATAAATGATTTTGTCTGAAGCAGGATTAATGGACACGCCAGCAATCCTGTTGATCCTTAAATCCTGTGAATCCCGGTTCAGACAATCACCACCAATCCTTAATATTTATATTCGAAGGTAAAAACAGCGAAGCGTCTCCATTGTTTTTCAGGATATCCCTGACTACGGACGAGCTGATCGCCGAATGTTCGGGCGCGATAAGCATAAACACCGTTTCTATCTTCGGTTCCAGCTGTTTATTAATCTGTCCTATAGCCCGTTCAAATTCGAA
>JAIRZR010000162.1 GCA_031267155.1 Prevotellaceae bacterium
GGAACCGTCATTGAAAGAAACAATTCGGTATTTACTATTGCGTGCAAGCCTTAAAAGGCTTGTGACGGGAGGTAAACGATTCTTCTATTGATATTAATGTCCTGCGGACAATTAATTAACGCTATTCAATTTTTAGTTTTTAACTCCCTTAATGTCCTGCGGACAATTATATAATTTGCTGCCTTCGGGCGTAAGCAAACTTTTAATTTTTAGTTTTTAACTTTTAACATAGTATATATATAAACAATGAATAAATACTTAAAATATCTGTTATTAATTACAATCGTGCTGTCTTCATGCAATTCGCAAAAGAAAATAGCATACATGCAGGATTTGGACAATGTGAACAAATCCATTAAAGTTCCGGAAATATCCATACAGCCGCAGGATATGCTCTCCATAGTGGTATCAAGCAAAGAGCCGGAGCTGGCTTTACCGTTTAACCTTCCGATAATATCCTATCAGGGAGTGGGAGAGTCCTATATGGGACAGCAGCGGCTTTTGGGCTACACTGTAAACAGGGATGGCGATATTGATTTTCCAGTACTCGGGAAACTGCATGTCGAAGGACTGACAAGGTATCGCCTGGAACAGTTTATAAAAGAAAAAATCATTGCCGAAGGCTATATTAAAGACCCGGTGGTTACCGTACAGTTGATGAATTTGAGGGTAACGGTAAACGGGGAAGTTACCCGTCCGGGAACGTATGAAATCAAAAACGACCATATCACGCTTTTTGAAGCGCTTAGCATGGCCGGCGATCTTACCATTTACGGACGGAGGGACAATGTTAAAGTGATACGCGAAAAGAACGGTGAACGGACAGCATATCAGGCGGATCTGCGGACGGCAAACATATTCGAGTCTCCTGTCTATTACCTGCAACAGAACGATATAATATATGTAACACCAAACAGATACCGGTCGAATCAAACGAACAATGCAGGTCAGGTACAGCAGATAAATTTATGGATATCAATCGCATCGTTCATAATGTCGGTGGCAGTGCTTGTATTCAGGTAGCAGCACGCAGATAACACAGATTTTAAAGATTTTCACAGATTAAGGATAAATTAATTTCACAGATTAAGGATAAATAAAATAGACAATGATTCAGGAAGAATATTATAAAATGGATACAGATGAAGATGACGGAATGACCATTTCCGACTACATAAATTTGGTAAAATCAAAATGGTACTGGTTCGCTTTTTCCGTTGCGGTATGCCTTTCGCTTGCAGCGCTGCATCTGCTCAGGACACCCAAAGTATATGAACGCACCGCCAGGATAATGATAAAGGACGACAGCAAACAGGGCAGCAGCGGAATGGACGAAATGTCAGTTTTGAGCGAACTGAATTTCTTCTCTCCTAAATCGAACGTAAACAACGAAGTGGAAATGATCCGTTCAAAACAGATGTGGCATGAAGTAGTCAAAAGGCTTAATCTGCTGATAAGCTACAAAATGCAGGACGGATTGAAGACTGTGGATCTTTACCGCAAATCTCCGGTAACGGTCAGTTTTCCGGAAGCCGAAGACGGCGAAAGCTTTTCACTGATACTGAAATCCGTATCGCCTGAGGAAGTGGAGCTAAGCGGATTTGTGCAGCAGAACATTGAACTGCCGGAAACCTCCATAAAAGTGCGGATGTCGGATACGGTGGACACTCCCGTCGGGAAAATTGTCGTGTTTCCAACGCTTTACAGTTCGGAAGAGTATGTCGGCGTTCCGGTCAATATTACAAAATCGGGAATAAAGAGTGTGCTTGAATCATTGAACATCAGTGCGAATACGGAAAAGACCAATACCGTCATAACGCTTTCGCTAAGGGACAATGTCATTGAACGTGCGGACGACATTCTGAATACCCTGATAGCCGTTTATAATGAAGACAATATCACCTACAAGAATCAGGTTGTCGAAAAAACCTCCAGTTTTATCGGCGAACATCTTGGAATTATTGAAAGCGAACTTGAATCCGTGGACAGGGACATTTCCGAATACCGGAGTGAAAATATGGCTGCCGATATCCAGACGTCCACCGGAATATTTCTGACGGAATCCTCGACATACAACAAACAGGTTTTCGAACTGCAGAATCAGCTGTCGGTAGCCGGGTTTATCAAGGAATATCTTGTCAATCCGGCAAATGGCAACAGTCTGATTCCCTCAAACTCCGGAATAGAAAATACTTCCGTGGAAACACAGATTGCAGAATACAATGCCATGATGCTTAAAAGAGCCAGACTGATTGAAAACGGTTCCGAAAAATCGCCGGCAGTGGTGGAGCTGACCAATTCCGCCATTGACATGAAGCAGTCGATTATACGTTCCATCGACAATCTGGCAGTGGTACTGGAACTTCAAATCAAAGGAGTCAAAAACCGCGAGGAGCAGACCAACAAAAAAATCGCCGGCGTCCCGAAAAAGGAACAGGAGATGATCCCCATCAAACGCCGTCTCGACACTCAGGAGGAACTGTATCTGTATCTTCTGAAAAAGCGCATAGAAAACGAGCTTGCAGGCGCCGCCACCATCAGCAATTTCAGGATAGTGGACGAAGCCGGTGGAAGCATCGTTCCCGTCGCTCCAAGATCCAGAATAATCATGCTTGCCGCACTAATAGCCGGATTGCTTATACCCTTTTTGATATTCTGGCTGAGAGATCTGCTTGATACGACAGTGAGAGGGCCAAAGGATATAACCGACAGTCTGACAGTTCCGTTTCTGGGGACTGTTCCCCTGAATAAGCAGAAAAGAAGGAAAAAGTCAAAGGATACCGTCTCCGGCTCTCTCGTCGTCAGGGACAGCAGCCGGGACGCCGCCAGCGAAGCTTTCCGCGTGATACGCAGCAATATGGATTTCATGAATGTTGACAACAACTCGAACACCGTAATGTGCACCTCGTTCAACATGGGCGCCGGGAAGAGCTTTGTCTCCCTGAATCTTGCAATGAGTTTCGCTCTGGCGGACAAAAGGGTGATACTGGTGGATCTGGATCTTCGCAAAGCGACACTGAGTTCGTGGTCGGTACCGAACAAAACAGGAGTGTCGGCATATCTCAGCGGAATAAACACAAATCTTGACGAATTGACAGTAAGGGAATGGCTCAATCCCAATCTCGATGTGCTTCCGGTCGGAAAACTGCCACCGAATCCCGCCGAACTGCTGTTAAGTCCAAGATTCGGGGAACTCATATCCACCCTGCAGAAACGGTACGACTATGTTTTTCTGGATACCACGCCGGTAAACATTGTGGCGGACGCTTCCATCGTGGCGGATGTTGCGGGGATGACGATATTTGTTGTCCGCGAGGGACTGCTTGACCGCCGCCTGCT
>JAIRZR010000341.1 GCA_031267155.1 Prevotellaceae bacterium
GAACATCTTTTTGTGGTGATGAACGAGATACGTATTAAATATCATCGCTTCATGCCCGTCAAACTTACCGATGCCAATACTTCTGTTGATACTATACCCGTGCAGATATATACAGGTCAAGCCATTACTCCTATTCCGCGCGTATCCATCAGGAAGGATGACGGCATGTTTTATGAATTGAGCTTCACAGTCGATTATTATATTACCTATCGTAATAATAAAAACATCGGCGAGGCAAAGATTCTTATTCACGGTAAAGGGAAATATAGCGGCCTCTATACATCTACTTTTCATATTGAAGAGAAAATGCAAAACAGTTAATCACATATTTGCATAAAAAAAGTGAATGGATGAAATATAGATATATTTTATTAAGCCTGCTTTTTATTTGCTTCTCATGTACGAAAGAAGTTGTTGCCGAAGAAGATGACGATTCACAATCTGTCAACATAGAACCGGATTATCGCAATTTTTACGGCATCACATGGGTTGGAAATAACGATGACAATCTTGCTTATGCCAAGCAGATGGGCTATGATTATATATTTTATCACTGGGAAATGGCCGATCATGAATTTGCGGACAGTTTAAAGTTTTATTTAGAAACACCTCAATATGACTGTTATAATCGAGAAATAAACAGGGCCAACTCATTTACAGGGGAAGAAAAAGAATATCTCTCGCGTTTCGCAGCACTCAAGGATGCTTTCCTTCCTTTTCCTGAAAATCTGGCACGTGGATGGTTTTTCGAGCCTTCATACTTTTCTGTGGAGCCGGATCTGCAGCAGCAGCGGGTAATCGACTTTCTTGTGGACAGCATACTGAATCGGGCTGCGTCTTTAGAGCGTAAAGATAAAGGATTTGAGTTTGGAGGATACGCGTGGGATGTTCCGCAGCTTTACGGTGATTTCTGGGATACGATACAAGTCTCCGGTGGGAATCAGGTTACACTGGCACACTGGACAGGCCATGACAGTGGCGACAAACATCCTGACGTGATGCACGAATATCAAACATATAGCGAAGGACATGCATCCTTTTACCGAACACTCTGGAAAAAAACAAAAGAACGCTTCCCGGATGCGCGCTTTATCGTTGAGCCGTGGCATCCCTACGACGACTGGCTGAGATATATAGAAAACCAGCCGGATGCCGATGAACTTATTCCCGATCTTATTGTACAGGAAAAGGACGGCATAGATTTTGCTACCGACGAAAACATATTAAAAAGCCGCCTCGTCGACAATTCCATGTTAGGTTGCACCTCTCCCAATGTCTTTACCGAGGAAGGCAACCGCAAAATCGCCGGAACAGCCGCCTCCATAGGGAGCACGTTTGGCTGGTATGGTCGTTTTGGCGGAACAGGCGACATGCCTGAATACACCGGCATCAGGCAGGTGCCGCCACGCTTAAAACTGATCCGTGTAATCTCCATCTGGGAGAACCTGCACAAAACACCTTTGGAAAAACGCAACTGGGATGGCGAAACCTATTCTTCCCCCAAAGCCCATATCTCAAAAGATGTGATATATGCCATCCAGCCCCGGACAAATAAACTTTTTGTTGTCTTCCTGAACTCTTCGGGGACCATCGAAATTCCTGAATTATACTCGTCCGCCGACATCTATCAGACTAATGACCTCTTCATAGAAACAAACATAACTGCCACTGCCATCAAAATCAATGGAAATACGATGATACTTCTTGACCCGTCACAGGCCGGCAAAGGTTTTATTATAAAACAGTCGCAAGGAAATTAAGATATAAAACTGATTATTTTACCTGTTTTTGTACCTGCGAAAGTTTCAAGAATATAAATACAGAATATGTACTCGCTTCGCATAATAAATACTTATTTACGCTTCGCCATCCGTTGAGTGGCTCAATAAAAATATATTAGCAAATAAACAATATTATAATTTACCGAAAAAAAATAATATAATAATGAAAAACTTAAGGATTGGATTTTCCCTGTATGGACTGCTCATTGTAGCCCTTCAAAGTTTTCCAAATATCATTTGGGTATTATTCCCGCCTGCGATTAATTCTCTTGAGGGAAATGCTTCCTCCATGCCGATCATTGAATATGGCGAACATATTCTTGGTGTATCTATCGTTATCCTTCTGATCTTTCTGGTTAGGCGAGGGCAGGAGAAAATACTCCCAAAAGGGAGGACGGCCATCGCAGTATATATTACTATCACATTATACTGGTTTTGCTGGGTTCTCTATTTCTGCACCATTCAGACGCTCCCCGTGATTTATGCAATGGTTGTTTTGCCACCGGTTGCGTTTTTCTGTGCGGGGCTTGCAGAAAAAGTCTATCCGATTTCTACGGTGAGTGCGGTGTTTATTGTATTTCATGTCTTAGTGGCATTAGAGAATTTCCCCATTAGTGGGTGAGACGGTAAAATGTAATGATGTAGTAAAATAAAACGCCCGCTGTCGGAGAAGAAGTTCCCGGCAAAAAGAGAGGAAAAAATATCGGACAGCCTGACCTTCGCCCGAATATTCAAAAAACAGGAATCGTACTACGTACTTTTATTCATTTTTGTTTTCATTTTTTTTGTCCGGTCTAAATTCTCTCTTACCCTGAACCGTACGATCTTTTGAATCATATCCCATGGCAAAGGTTTGTCAGCCGGAAACTGTAACGTGCCTCTTCCGGTACGGTAGGGTGCGAGTTCCTCACTGAACGCGTCGATTCCCGATGAGGTAGGGAAGAAGCTGTAATGTGTTTTAAACGCTGCGAAGTGAACCAGATTCCCGTTCAGATAGAATGTCGGTATCCTGTAAGCGATTTTTTCTGTCGCTTCCGGAGCTTCGTTTCTGATGAGATCGCGTATTTCATTCAGTATCTTCCGTACGGCCGGTTCGAAAGTCGCGATGTATTCGTCAATTGTTGTTATTCTCATATTGTGTGTGTTTACTTTCATAAAATTTTCACTAATGGCGCAAATATAAGCGAAACTCTCCTTCCCGACAAATTTATTATGCATACAGTCATATTCCTGAAACGGCCCCGTGTTTCCGGAGATCTCTCCGAAGTTTTTCATTTATGCATGGAAAAGCCTTCCGCAGCCTGCTGCAGAATCGCGATGCGGAAAAAACCGTCCGCGACGGCTCACCCGGGCCGAATCATCTGATGTTAGAAACCCGGAATCTGTGAATTCCGAAGCCCCATCGCCTTACGCGCGGGACAGAGCGTTCCCTTCGTGCTCGGAAGCTCGTATTTGTAGATGTCACGCCTGACCGCCATCTTGATGGCGCGGGCGAGCGCTTTGAAGATGGCTTCGGCCTTGTGGTGTTCATTCGTTCCCGTGGCCGTGATGTGCAGAGTCATCCGCGCGGCGTCGCTGAAGGATTTGAAGAAGTGCAGAAACATCTCCGTCGGCATCTCGCCGATTTTCTCGCGCTTGAAATCTGCG
>JAIRZR010000409.1 GCA_031267155.1 Prevotellaceae bacterium
AACAGGAACACTATGTCGGTCATCGAAGCCATGCTGTAACCGGAATTAACCTTCGAACTTCTTTTTATTGACATAATTTCATTGTTTTTTTATTGCACCGGTTCATTAAGTAAATCCATAAATTCGATGGTATTCGATTCCATCTTGTAGATAATCCGTTCTATGCGTGCAACTAAATAGTTGTATCCGAAATAAGCCAGAATGCCAACTATAAGTCCTCCGACGGTAGTAACCATTGCAACATAGATGCCTCCCGAAAGCAGCGAGACGTCGATGTTGTTTCCGGCTTCCGCCATATTGTAGAACGCCTGTATCATGCCGATGACTGTGCCCAGAAATCCGATCATTGGCGCTCCGCCGGCAACCGTCGCCAGCATGGGAAGACCGCGCTCAAGTCTCGCAACTTCCAGATTGCCCATGTTTTCCACAGCCGTTTGCACATCGGTAAGCGGACGGCCGATTCTCTCCAGTCCCTTTTCGATAAGACGTGCAATCGGACTTTCCGTCATGCGGCAAAGGTCTATTGCATAATTAATCTGTCCGCTATGGACATACTGTTTTATTTGCTCCATAAAGCGGTTGTCTGTCTGCGAGGCTTTTACGATTGCCAGCATTCTTTCTACAAATATCCAGACTGCAACAAACGAAAGCCCCAGTAAAACCCACATCAGCCATCCGCCGGCAAGAAATAATTCATAGAAACTGATTCCCATTTCAGTTCCGCCTGTTGCAGCGCCTGTGGCCGTGGCTGTGCTGTCTGCCTGTAGTAAACCTTGTAAATCCTGTATCATACTAAAATCTGTTTATACATTTTTCGCGCAAAGTTATTACTTTTGTGCGAATTATTGATACAAATATGATTTTTTTTTATTTTATGAGATTTAAATTGCTTCTTTTATTGATTTTCCTGAGTATCGGAACAGGTTTAACTTCCCAAGTATCAGGAGAAAAAAGGATACAGGATTATGTGAATACAATTATTCGCGATAAAAATTTAAAAGGCTCTTTTTTCAGTATAAAACTGGTAAATTTCGAAACGGGCAAGACGATTTTTGAATATAAACCGGAATTAAAGATGATTCCGGCGTCAATTTTGAAGCTGATAACTACCGGAGCAGGATTCGTGAATCTGGGGGAAAATTACACTTTCAAGACCTCGGTTTATTATGACGGGACAGTTTCTGCCGATTCGCTCCTGAATGGAAATCTGTATATTGCGGGCGGCGGAGATCCGTCCCTGTGTTCGAAAAACTTCCCCGAATCGGCTCCCGAAACTGTCTTCAATAAGATAACCTGCGAACTTAAACGCGCCGGAATCTCCAAAATCAATGGCAGAATAATCGTCGATGATTCATATTTCGACGGGACTTACTCCACTTCCGAAACTGTTCACCCTTCGTGGGAATGGGAGGACATAGGAAGCTATTATGGAACAGGCGTTCACGGACTGAATTTCTGCGAGAACGCTTTTACTGCAAAAATTTCCTGCAATGAATCCGGAGAAATCCTTGTCGCTCCCGAATATCCCTACACCGGACTTGCAATGCCCGAAATCGTATCCGACATAAGGCTTATTCACAGGGATTCCATACCTTATATAATGTCCTTTTCGTCTCCCCTGGCGGACAGATACATTATCAGAGGAGAAATGCCCGAGGGAAAGGAAATCAGTCTGGACTGCGCTTTGCATAATCCTTCCGGCGTATTTGAATTTTACTTGAGAAGCTATCTGGATTCCAGAGGCATAACTGTATATAATCATGACAGCGATTCTGTTTTGAACCGCGACAGGCGTCTGCTGACGGAAATAGAATCGCCTCCGTATCGCGAAATAGCAAAATTCACCAATTATGTGAGCAGTAATCTTTTTGCCGACGCCGTTTTCAAGAATATTTCGAAGCTGAAGACCGGAGAGGCTTCGTTTGCAAAAAGTTCCACATATATGAACAGCTCGCTTAAAACACTAAAGCTTAATACGCAGGATATCCGTATTGTTGACGGAAGCGGTTTGTCGAGACATAATTTCATGACAGCCGGGTTTATGTGCGAATATTTGCGTACAATCAAGCTGCATGTTCCCGACTTTCATCTTTCACTGCCTTCGCCGGGAACGGACAAAAGCACGTTGAGATATTTTATGTCAAGCTATTCCAGTGATGAGAGTAAAAAAAGGATTTTCCTTAAAAGCGGTTCGATGTCCGGGGTACTGAATTATGCCGGATATGTATTCAATAAAAAAGGCGAAACCGTCTGTCTTGCAATAATGATAAATAATTTTACCTGCAAAACAAAGGAACTGAGATCCAGGCTGGAACGGCTTGTATATTTAGTCTCGGAAATCAATTGAATTTGGGACGCACGCCTGGCGTAAACGTGCGCACGTTTACACCGGACGTGCGCACGTATTTTGCTTAAAATATGATATTTATAAAAAAATATATCTTTTTTTATAAAAAAATTTGCAGGCTATTAAAAAAAAAATACTACTTTTGCCCCCAGTTTAATTTAAATGAAATATTAAATAACAATTAAAAAATACGAAAGCTATGCATAGAAAAGGAACACTTGAACAGCCGGACGCACAATTCCTG
>JAIRZR010000477.1 GCA_031267155.1 Prevotellaceae bacterium
TATCCTCTTGCTGGGAATAGCCGGATATTCAGCCGGCGTATTTCATTCGGCAGGATGTATAGTCACCTTGCTAATCAATCTTGTGGGTATATATATCAGTTATTTACTTATCCTAAAACTATGCCTGACATGTAAAAGTCCGGGAAACGAAGTAAAAATGCTTTGTCTGTTTGTATTCATACAAAAAACTGGCGTTGTTAAATTCATATAGTTTCTAATTGGAAATGAGATCGTAAAGTATTGATATTTAAGAATTATTTTCTATAAAATCTATAGCAATTTAACAATGCCAAAAAACTAAATAAAACTTTGGGACAAAAATAAAAAATCTTTTTTATATAAACAATGCTTTGACAAAAAAATATCAATTCTGCGAAAAAAAATTATCTGTCACTATACATACGTTCTTCCCCAAAGACATAACAATTATTTGGACATATCTAAAAACATGCCAAAAGAATATAAATTGGTTATATAGTGTCTGTCCAAAAAGCAATAAATACAAAAGTAATAGTTATACAAAAAGTATACAATCCCTACAACACCCCTGTAAATTTTAAAACACACACTTTTCCATTATATTTTATTGTTATATCAAATATTCCCCATATCTTTGCATAAAGTAAAACGATTACAAATAAAATATCTTTCACGAAGGAGAGCTTAACGAAAAAAGCAATATGCAAAAAATGCATATTGCTAATTCGGACAAACCGGTCAAAATATACAACAATGAAAACAGCGTACGCACGTGTAAGCACAGAACAATAGTAAAAGAATATTCAAATAAGAAAAAAATGAACGAAAAAGATAATTCAATAACCGGCGAAATTATCCTGTATCAGCCGGACAACTCCATTCAATTGGAAGTCAGGCTGAAAAATGAAACGGTTTGGCTGAACCGTCAGCAGATAGCCTTGCTGTTCGGCAGAGACGTGAAAACCATTGGGAAGCATATTAATAATGCTCTAAAAGAAGAATTACAGGCATTTTCAGTTGTCGCAAAATTTGCGACAACTGCCGCAGATGGAAAAACTTACCGGGTAGAATATTATAGCCTGGACATGATTCTATCGGTGGGTTACAGGGTAAAATCACAACAGGGCATTCATTTCAGAATTTGGAGTAATCAGATACTGAAAGAGTACACCCTTAAAGGCTACGCTATCAATCAGCGTTTTGAACGCCTGGAATACCGAATGACCGAAACCGAAAGAAAAATAGACTTTTTCGTAAAAACCTCTCTCCCTCCGGTGGAAGGCATCTTTTACGACGGACAGATATTCGATGCTTATGCGTTTGTGTCCGGACTGGTTGTTTCAGCGAAAGAAACTGTCGTATTGATTGATAATTATATAGATGCGTCTGTACTTTTGCTGTTGTCGAAACGTGCGCAAGGTGTGGATGCAGTCATTTATACGGCACAAGTATCTGCACAGTTACAACAGGACTTGCAACGACACAACGCCCAGTACCCGCCGATAACCGTTAATACCTTTACCCGTTCGCACGATCGCTTCCTGCTTATCGACGGCGACATATACCATATCGGCGCCTCTTTAAAAGACTTGGGCAAAAAGTGGTTTGCTTTCACAAAAATGAATCTTCCCGCAAATGTATTACTACAAAATATATAAATCATGAGAATAGGATATGCTCGTGTATCTACGAGACAGCAGAATTTAGATATGCAGTTAGAAGCCTTCCGAAAAGAAGGGTGTGAAAAGATATACCAGGAAAAGAAATCCGCCTTTGCAGACCGTCCGGAACTGCTCCGGGCGTTGGACGATCTCCGGACGGGAGATACACTGTATGTCTGGGCGCTTGACCGCCTGGGACGCACACTGTTTGAAGTAATTGAAAACGTAAAAAAAATCCATGACAGAGGCGCCAACCTGTATTCGATAGTACAAAAAATAGATACGGGCACAGCAATGGGGAAAATGGTACTGCCGTTGTTTTCCATGCTCGCAGAACTGGAAATTGATTTAAAGCGCGAACGCGCTGCCGCCGGCATCCGGATCGCGCGGGAACAGGGCCGACGCCTGGGACGCAAACCCGGCCTGTCTCCGGAAGCGCAAGAGACGGCAAAAAGAGCACAAAAACTGTACCTCTCAAAAGACCCGGAATATTCCGTTCGAGAGTTATGCCGCATGTTGAATATTACCCCCAAAACAATGTACAAATACCTTGATTTTATGAAAACAGAGTTAAAAGGCGGAGCGATACAAAACAACAAAATAAACGCCACATGAAAATACCCCATAAATTTTGAAAGAAATTTTTATCCACCTGTGTGTGTAATTGAATTATTTCATGTATATTTGCCTTTGAAATAAATATTTATCGACATGAAAAAAGGTGATAAAGCAACCGTATCTCCGAGGCTTACAGGAGAAAGTGAATGGATAGAAGGCGAAGTCATCGACGTTGAAAAAAATCCATTCAGGGGTATCATTATTTCTATAAAGGACAAGTCCGGACGAATTTTTTTCGGAGAGGAAAAGTATTTTTGCCACGATGATGATACTTATAATAAAAAAATCGAATCATCATGTATGCAATAACTTTTGATATGGTAGTGGCGGATCTTAAAGAGCACTATGGAGAGCCGTATAATAACGCTTATTATGAAATAAAAACGATACTCCGTAACTATGAATTCTATAATACGCAGGGCAGTGTCTATCTGACTGAAAAAACCGATATGGCTAATTTGTATCGGGCCATTGGAGCATTGAAAAAAATCGAATGGTTCAGAAAGTCGGTTCGTGATATCCGAGTTTTCCGTGTAGAAGACTGGAGTAACTTTACAGATATTGTAAAAGAGGAATCTTTATAAAATCCGTATTTTCTTTAATCAGGGTGGCAATAAAATTCTGTTATATTGTGCACGGGATGGTTCTGTGCATGGAGATTATACAAATTATGAAATTTTAAAGTCTTAAGGCCTTACGGAAACCCCGGCAATAATACATTCACACCTTAAATCGAACAAAAACCGCATTTATTTAACTTTTAAGCCGCGTTCCCCAATCCAACAACAAATATATCCGTCACCTCAAAAAAACGCCTTAAACAGCCCCTATACAATTTTACAATTCCGTCCCTAATGTCCCATCTGTCCCTCCCGTCCCTACGCATCAGTTAAATATTTCAATATTATAATATGGAAATATTTTGATATTACAATATTGTTTGTAAATTTGCAAGAAAAACAGATCATTACTTTACAGATAAAACAGCATGGGAAAGATTATTTCGTTTGTGAATCATAAGGGCGGAGTTGGAAAAACGACTTCGGCAGTCAATATCGGAGCCGGATTAAGTCGGTTGGGTAAAAAAATATTACTTGTTGATTTGGATCCGCAGGCGAATATGACTGACCATCTGAGTCTGTCGCCAGAAGAAGAAAAAAATATCTACGGAGCGATGAAAGGACAGTATCCGTTGCCTGTTCTGCAGGTTAGAGACGGATTGTATGTGACGCCGTCGACCCTGGATTTGGCCGGCGCGGAAATCGAACTGTCGTCTAAAATCGGGAGAGAGATTATTTTACGAAAGTTACTTGCTTCGGTGACGGCAGAATATGATTATATTTTGATCGATTGCCCGCCGTCGCTGGGATTATTGACGGTAAACGGGCTAACGGCTTCGGAACTGGCTGTTATTACTGCGGAGCCGGGGAAATTTTCAATTCTAGGAATGAAACGATTAATAGAAGTGTTCGGGACTGTACAGGAACTGCTAAACAAAAGCCTGAAAGATTATCGGATTCTGATAACAAAATACGATACCCGGCAATCCCTGCCGAAACAGTTTAGCGAGTTCATAAATGAAACGTATAAAGACAAAGTATACCAAACCGTCATCCGTATGAACGTTGCGCTTAGCGATGCGCAAATGCAGGGAAAAAGCGTGTTTGAAACAGACGCAAAAAGCCGTGGAGCAGAAGATTATTTATCTGTCTGTAAAGAAATTTTGAATGACTGTTTTTAATATTACAATATAAAAATATAGCAATATAACGATATTAAAATATAATGATATTACGATATAATGATATTACAATATGGCAAAGAAAGACTATAAAACAGGAATGGCAGGGTTATTAACTTCCACAACTGCGAAGACAGAAATATCAGAGACTTCAGAAATAGAAGGGTTATATGTTTCCATACCGTGCTCATTAAAGAGACGGATGGATATGTATTGCGCGGAACACAAAATAAAGAAACATATATTTGTTACGGAGGCGATCCAAAAAATGCTTGATTAGAAAATCACACATAGCGGTAGTCTCAAAAAAAAACAGCGGGAAAGCCCTTCGGTCTTTTTCCCGGTTTTTTTGAGCGATAATTTAACGCTTCGCGAGTGCCAGGCGGAAAGCAACTGTTACAATCAAGTCCGGAAAATACACATAAAGGTATCAAACATATTCCCTGCAGACGGCAACTGCCTATAGTTTTGACATCAAAAAAGAAATCCTGGCACTTAATCCGGAGGGAGGTTTGACATCATTTACAGTCAACGCCTGCGCGCACTTGCTTCGCTCCGTTGCACCGGAATTATGCTCCCGTCCCTTGTGTCCCATCTGTCCCTTTCGTCCCCATATTCGGATATGATACCAAAAAAAACGATTGTAACCGGCTCATCCGGATGGAATCCATTAAAGTAGGGTCATTTTCATCTTCCGGATGAAGCGGTGGTTTATCTCCGTTCCACTTCGACTAACCATTTTTTTTCGACTGGCGTCAAAAAAAAATTCTAAGGTATTTTGTTAGTATTTGCGTACACGCAGTTTTGTTGTTTATAGGGAGTTATGTTTGCAAAGTGCCTTTTTGGTTCTAATAATATGCAGCGTCGGGCGGCAGTTCGGAAGCCGGACGACGCGGGCGGCAGGTGGCAGGCAGTGCCGGTTCTGCCGGCTGCGTTCTTTCGCTGCAATGTATCCGGGATGATGTACATAATAATTCAATGTAATTAATTGTTATTCAGAATGTTAAATCTGATTTTTTGTGTTTTATAACATGCGTTTTTATTTTGATTATTCATTTACATTTCGTATCTTTATGTCATTATAAATCAATGATTTATGCACATTTATGGCACTTAATAAACGTTAAATGCGCCTATGTTTCGAGTATTAATTTTAATTTTGTTGTTATGAAAAAAGAATTTGGGAAGTGGCTAATGGACATTGCGAAGTATATAACGACCGCAATATTATTAACATCCGCATTTGGTGAAATACGGGAAAACAAACTAATTGTATTAATATGCAGCGCCGTTGCGATTGTTGCAACGCTTGGCTGGGGTTTATATTTAATCAGAGAAAAGAAATAATTTATAAAACAGGGAGGTAGAAATGGGAGCAATAGTTATGTGTGCATTGGTGACAATTATAGCGTGCGTTGGTGGCGTCTATTTCATCATACAAGACAAAAAAACAAAACATCAAGATTCGTAATTAACGTAAGCCTTGATATTCATAATGTTAAAAAATGTAAAAAACATGTATGTAACATGCTTTTTTATTTATCTCATGAAAATGCCGGAAACTTCCCGAACAAGGATCTCCCGATGGGAATCATTTAAACGATGAATCAAAGATAACATCATTTTTAATGATTGATTGGCGGCCGTTTTCGGCAATAGTGTTCATTGCCGGCATGTCGTCGGTGCTTGAGCCGCCGGTGAACGACCTGTGGACCATCCCCGGCGAAGAAGCGCTGCTGGAAGGCTGGGTGAAGGAAGACAGCGACCTGTTCAACCGCATCGACCCGACTATCTATTACATGGAACGTCAGATCGAAGACTTCCTGCAGGCGCTGGACGAAGGCCGCGACCCGCTGGTCACCGGCGCGTTCGGACGCCGCACGGTGGAACTCTTCACCGCCATCTACCGCTCCACGCGCGACAATGCGCCGGTGAAGTTCCCCCTGCAACCCGAACACGGCAACGATATGGATGGACGACAATAATAAAATAATGAGCAAATGTGAGAATGAGACAATGTGAAAATGAATAGCTTGTTCTACATAATAATGAGCAAATATAAAATGATGAAACAAGGATTATTGATTTTTATGATGTGCGGGCTGATCGCTTGCAGCAGTACTGAAAAGGAGCCGGAAAAAGATAGCCGGTTGATTACCGTCAATTATACCGTCGACAGCGACATCTTTCCCAATCCGGAACGCGGATTTTACCGCTATACGGAAAGCCGTTCGGGAAGCTCGGCGACGCCTTTGGACGTAAATACGCTGAAATCGTATCGCAATGAGAGTGTCTCACTGATATACAGAGTTTACTATCTGAAAGATTTCAAAGACAAAGCTTTGTCGCAAGCGGCCTTGGAACAGACAGGCGCAGATATGGCTATTCTCCGCGCCGCAGGATTGAAATGTGTGTTGCGCTTTGCCTATTCAAGCAACGAAAATGAAGCCGATGCTCCATTGAATATGGTACTGCAACACTTGGAACAGTTGCAGCCTGTATTGGAAACAAATGCGGATGTTATCGCCGTCCTTCAAGCCGGATTTATCGGTGCATGGGGCGAGTGGTACTACTCGTCGAACAATTTGAAAACGCCGGGTATCCGGGCGACAATCCTCAACAAAATATTGGACGTTTTACCGGATCGCCGGATGATTCAAGTGCGCACGCCGGCCTACAAAACAGACTATGTTCAACGGAACACGCCGGTCGCTTACAACGAAGCCTTCTCCGGTACAAAAGCCGCACGAATCGGGCATCACAACGATTGTTTTATGGCAAGCAACACCGATTACGGCACTTATACATCCAAGATAGAGGAAGAAAAAAACTACATCGGCAGTGAAGGCGTTTACTTGCCGGTAGGCGGCGAAACATGTCCGCCCGATGGCGTTGACCCTGCCGACTGTGTCAAAGCGGAAGGCGAGATGCGACACCTGCACTGGAGTTTCCTCAATCAGGATTATTACCACGGGGTAAACGACCGCTGGAAAACGCTGGGTTGTATGAACAACATCATTCGTGAACTCGGCTATCGTTTTACGTTACAAACCGGCGCATACAGCGACGAAGTAGCTCCGGGCGGCGAGATAAAGATCGAACTTGCAATAAACAACACCGGCTATTCCAGCCCTTACAATCCGCGTAAAATGGAGTTTGTGCTGAAAAACACGGAGACCGGCGAAATTTATATCGCTGCGGTAAACGAAGACCCGCGTTTCTGGAAACCCATGATTCCGGTAGAATTGAAATTTGGTATCGGCCTGCCGCATGATATACCGGCCGGCATGTATGACCTCTACCTGAATCTGCCCGACCCGGAACCGTTGCTTTATTCACGTCCCGAATACGCCATACGCTTGGCAAACAAAGATGTATGGGATGCTGCTACCGGCTACAATTACTTGCAGCATCAGGTGAAAATAGCAGGCAATGCTTCGGCGGTTTATCAGGGAAATGAGCAAATGTGAGAATGAATAGCTTGTTCTCGCATTCTCTCATTGATTAACATTCTCTCATTGTCAAATTCTCACATTCTCACATTGTCTCATTGAAAAATAAATTATTAACACGGAGACACGGAGGACACGGAAACCTCTCCCCCGGCCCCTCCCCACAAGGGGCGCAGGCACATTTCCGTCTGTTCCGCTCGCAGGCTAGCTCCACATCCGTCAAAGAGCCTTCGCTCCCATCGCCCACCCTCCACCCCAAAAGCGGTCAAACATTCTATTTGCGCTCGCGCAGAAAAGCCCGCAAGCGGGACAGCGGTAGTCTCAAAAAAAACAGCGGGAAAGCCCTCCGGTCTTTCTCCCGGTTTTTTTTGAGCGAGAGTTTAATCGCGCTTATGCGCGAAAAAGAAATGCCGTGCAACCGAGCTTCGTCTTTTTGAAAAAAAGGCGCAGCCCAAGCCCCTCCGGGGTTTTTTTCAAAAAGCCGTAGGCGGGGCCGCCTGTATTGGCAAACGCCGCAAACCGGAGTACCTGACAAAAAAAAGGTCGAACATTTGTTTTTGACCCCGCCCACCCGCCCTTAAAGTGGTCGAACATTTTCTTTACAATTTCTATGTTAACATAATATAAGATTATAGAGAATTCGCAAGCGACCACTTCGTTATTCACTATAATCAGATATTATGTTAACATAGAAATTGGCGTGGCGAAATCCATCACCCCCTCCGCAGCTCCCCCAGTCC
>JAIRZR010000498.1 GCA_031267155.1 Prevotellaceae bacterium
TAAGGGAATGGATTGCCGGCCATTATCCGCGATCACATTCGATACTGGACTGCTTTCATGCCATGGAACATCTGTATCAGTTTGCGGATCATGCATTCCGGGAAACTCCGTCCGAAAAAGCGCAGTGGTGCGAACGGCAGAAGGAACTCCTGATGGCTTCGCAGGTGGAAACAGTCATTGACAGTATAGATGCCCCCCTGGTGGGAGAAAAAGATAAAAAACAGTTAATCGCTTATTATCAAAACAATAAAAAACGAATGGAATATGCTCAATACAGGACAGTCGGCTGTGGCATTACCGGCTCGGGCGCAATAGAATCCGCTCACTGTACGGTAATACAGAAAAGAATGAAACTCTCAGGACAGCGATGGAGTACGGACAGTGTGAAAAACATACTTAGGCTAAGGATTTTTTCAATGAACAGACAATGAGCGAAAGTTATAGAGTTCCTAAAATATCCTCACTTGAATCCCGCAGCTTAGCGCGACAAATTGAATTGCACCCGAATTTATTTCAATGTTG
This sequence comes from Prevotellaceae bacterium, assembly GCA_031267155.1. Taxonomy (GTDB): domain Bacteria; phylum Bacteroidota; class Bacteroidia; order Bacteroidales; family UBA932; genus JAIRLF01. The sequence continues at coordinate 523 of JAIRZR010000498.1, forward strand.
TCGCGTCTGTAATTTTTTGCAAAATTATAAAAAATATCCTTTACAGGTATTCCGATAGCAGCCTTATAAAAAAAGTTATTATAAAGTTTTGAACATTTGTATTGCGGTAATACATATTGTATAATTTTGCAAAATAATTAATAACGTTATATTAAAGAATAATATTATGGGAGTACTTATAGGAATAGGAAACACAATGCCAAAATTTCCGTATGATTACTATTACGGAATTGAATTTGACACAAACATTGCGAACCCGGCATGCACACGGACAGGCCGCCCGGAATTGCATGTAACACAGCCGATTCAAAGCAGAATGAAACGTTGCATACTTCGGGATAACGGAACAGTAGCATATTATCTGCACGCAAACAACAGCGCATTGCGCGACAACAGCGCAGCCGCAAATCTTACCGGAGCCGACGGTCAGGTAATGGTCGAAATCCCGGAACACTGGAGGAAATTTGAAATGGAAGGCACGAAAATACGTGTTTTTCTTTCGGAATTTCAGCTGCCCGGATTTCATCCTGTGCCGAAATGCTACCGTTCGACGTATGAAGCCGCACTCGACCGGACAAACTTAAAACTGGCGTCAGTGATAAATACTGATGCAGCGTTTCGTGGCGGGAACAATACTGCCGCGTGGGACGGCACTTACCGTAACTTGCTGGGGAGACCTGCGACGGGTATAAGTTTAACGAACTTTCGCACGTATGCACGCAACCGGGGAGCCGTCGGGAAGAACAGTGCCGGATGGAACTGCGACGTTTACGACATTCAGAAGACCTGCTGGTGGCTGTTTGCGGTCGAGTATGCAACATTCAACAGTCAGGCGGCATACAACGCCGCTCCCGACGCAAGCGGGTACAGACAGGGCGGTTTAGGCTCCGGAGTTACAACGCTTAACAGTACAAACTGGAGCAATTTTAACGGGAGCAATCCATTTATCCCGTGCGGATACACAAACAGTCTGGGCAACCGCAGCGGCGTGATCGATTTTGCCATGCCTGCCGAATACGGCGCAACGCTTACCGTTCAGGTTCCGAGCTACAGAGGCCTGGAAAACCCGTTTGGGCATCTCTGGAGTTGGACTGACGGCTGCAAATGCCGAATTCAAAGCGATGGCAGCGGCGGTCTGTCGGAATTTTATGTTTGCAACGATTGCGCTAAATTTCAGGACAGTAATTACAGTGATTACGAATTGCGCGGGATTTTACCCCGCACACAAAACTATGTAACACAAATGATAATCGGGGAATTTGGCGAGAATATGCCAAAATCAGTTGGAGGCAGCAGTACAACGTATTTTTGCGACTACTTCTATACAAACATACCGGCAAGTGGCGAAGCACAGAGGGGTGTGCTGTTCGGCGGTGGCGCGTATTACGGCGCGAATGCGGGCTTCGTTAACGCTCATACGAATAACGCGGCTACGTATACGGGTACGGCTATCGGCTCCCGGCTTTGCTTTATCCCCGTATAACGTCACGTCACGCCAAAATTTTAGAAAATATGCAACATATATAACATTCAAAGATATGGAGACAGTAACAGGAGATGATGGAAGTTTATCCTTCCTGCAGATTGAGCCGGACAAAAACAGCAGACATTTTAACTGTTCGGAGACACAGCAGCAGAAACTAATCAATACTTCGTTTTGGATAATTGATTATATCGAAGATGTGAAAACGAAATTTGGGAATAACCGTTTTCTTGTGAAAATCAAATTTAACAGGAACGACAGCGATTCCGACACAAAGAAGTTTTTCACAAATTCGTCTGAAATAAAATACACGCTTGCAAAGATACGCGAGTTAAACGCATTTCCACGAAAGGTAACTTTACGCGCATCCGGAGCGCGATATTATATGGAATAGATATGAAAAAAGGCTGTCTGCTTTTGAGGTGTGCTGTTCGGCAGTAACGCGAATAACAGCGCGAATGCGGGCTTCGTTAACGCTAATACGAATAACACGGCTACGAATACGGGTACGAATATCAGCTCTCAGCTATGCTTGAGAAATAAAAAAAGCGGAGGCCCTGGCTCATGCCAAAAAATAAAGAATGTGAACAGGGTATCGGTAGGATTTCCGAAAATTCCCTCTGAACCGGCAAAGCCATGAAAAGACTGAATAATTTATACGACAAAATCTGCAGTCTTGAAAACCTGCAGTTAGCGGATGAAAAAGCCCGCAAAGGCAAACTTCGTTCTCACGGCGTTATCATTCATGACAGGAACAGGGAAAACAACCTGCTTAAACTGCATGAAACATTAAAAGCCGGAACATTCCGTACGTCACAATACAGCACATTTACCATATACGAACCCAAGGAGTGGGAAATTTTCCGGCTACCATATTTTCCGGACAGGATAGTACATCACGCCGTAATGAACATTCTGGAGCCGGTATGGCTGGCAATATTCACTGCCGATACTTACAGCTGCATAAAATACAGAGGCATACACGCCACGGCAGGGAAAGTCAAAAAGGCGCTCAAAGATGTGGAAGGAACCGCTTACTGTTTAAAGCTGGAC
>JAIRZR010000027.1 GCA_031267155.1 Prevotellaceae bacterium
TAAACCGTATCAGCCATGTCCGTGTACATTCTGCCGTAATGGTGGAACATGCCGGGGGCAAAGGCTTGAATATGCACCTGCCTGTCCCAGGGCGGAGCGGGACGGTTTGTCCTGTCGCACATCATTTCGTGGGCAAAACAGAAGGCGTCGGGATTGTCGTGCGAGAGGTATTCGTACCGTCCCGTGGACTTGCCGCCGTAAGTAAATTCATGCCAGCCGACCGGATAGACGCCTGTGAGGTTTTTCTTCAGCGCCTCCGGACGGTAGTGGGCTGCGAGCATGTTTCCCGCTCTCTCGCTGTCGCCCAGCCATGTGTATGCATATAGCGACCAGCCTGCCGCGCCGTAGGTAAACGGTCGCTGGTTCCACGGCTGAACGTCTATCTGGCGAGCGTCTCCATGAAAGTGATACGCTGAGGCCGCATTGGATGTAATTGTGCCGAACTGACATTCGCCTGGCAGATTGCTCGACGAGCCGGCAGTGCATTGAAGCCAGTGCAGCGAGCGGTAGAATGTGCGCGCATAGAGACCGTCGGGAAGGATGATGACGCCCAGCGACTGCCAGAGGCTCTTCCATTTCCGGATGTGATCCTGCCTTAAATCGTCGACTGCGGCAATGCGTGGGTCGGGAAGCGGTGAATGTTCTGCCGTCACTTTCAGGCTCAGCACGATTTCGAGCGTTTCTCCCGCCGGGACATTTACGTGGATATCCCTGGAATCCGGGAAAGCGGGCATGTTCAGCGGGATATTCGATTGCAGGAAATAGTGCAGGCAAGTGAACGAGCCTTCGCGCGACAGGGCGTAGATGCTTCTGTCCGTCCGGCGTTCAAGCCTCATTTCGAAGCGTCCGAGGTCGATATTGCAGCTCAGGCGGTTTTTACCGCGATTGCTCAGGCGGTACACCATCAAGTCCTTTTCCGCCTGCGAAAAGAACATTTCCGAATGATAGGCGCCGTCGGCATAGCCCGCATCGGTGCTCAGGATACCGCTCTCAAGGCTGTACGTCTGGCGACAGGATTCGGGCTTGCGTCCCGAAAATTGCGACATGCCGAGCATCATCCCCGGACCGAACACGCGCCGGTCTTCGCCGAGAAACAGATCGTTCACTTCGATGTTGTATATCCCGCGTCCCAGAGGATCCATCAGTCCTCCCATGGCTGTATTGCCCGACAGTACCGGATAGTTCGTTTCGCTGTATCCGTCGTACACGATGGCATACTTGCTCAGCTCGCCGGCTAACTTTTCGTAAATATCTTCCTCCGCATGAAGCATGACACCGATACCGAATATAAGGATTACTGCCATGTTTGATTTTCGTAATATGTCCATTTCTTCTGATTTTCTTAAATTATCGATACAAATTAACAGGCGCAAAGTTATATGAAATTTTCGGATGAACAAAAAGGCGCTGCTATTAAGGGATAAAAAATAAATAACATATAAATGTTTATACAGTGCGCGGGTTAAAATTGTGAGGTAAAAATGTAGAGATGCTTCACATCTTTTTGACGCCGTAGGCGTCTGATGTCGATAACCCCGGGCAAGCGAAGCGCAGCCCGGGGTAAGCTATTGCACTCCAGAACTGCGAAGTAGTTCAAGCTTGCGCTTGATTCAAGTCCTTACGGAGTTGTGACGGAGAGGAGCTTTACCCCCGAACTGCGCCTGCGGCTTGTTCGGGGTTATCCATCTTAAACTCCTTACGAAGTTTGTCCGCAATGCACAAAATGCCCCGCGCACTGTATAATGTCACAAATTTAATTGCTGAAATAAAATTGCCATGTCCAATTGCCCGCAGGGTGGGCTGTCAAAAATGTTTATATTAACAAAAATAAGTTCCCCCATATTTTTTCATTAAATTTCTTTTTTGAGCGAACAGGGTTGTTGGAATCTTTTCCTTACGCCATTCTTTTATATCCCTGATTATATTACTTTCCATTGCTATCTCCAGTACTTTAGCCGGCCTTACCCTTGTGTTAATAATGCCGTTTTTTGACTACGCCGAATTTCGTTTCGGAGCCATCTTATCGCCCCAAAATAAACATAGGATTGCGTGTTAAGCCCGCAAATGACGGCAACAAAAGGTCAAGCCCGCAATGGCGCCTTCTCAAAATAATATTTTACCGGAAAAAATTTATTTTGCTGTTCGTTGAAATTTGATTAGTTTTGCGTGCTTTTATGGTACAGATAAAGTATAACAGATTAGGAAATTGCCTGGCAGACTATTTGTTCGGAAAATATGGCAGGCTTATCTTTGCAATGTTGATTGTAAGGGTATTGTGTGTTATTACACTCAGCGCTCAGGTGATAAAAATGCCTGAAAAGAAAGATGAAAAAGCTGTGGATACCACCGTCCGTGCTGTTATGGATTCGTCGCAAATGACAAAAAAGGGCGCTTTTCAGGATCCGATAAGCTATTCTGCCAAAGATTCCCTGTGCTATATTTTTCTCGACAGCGATACGACAATTCACATGTATGGAGAAGCAAATGTGAAGTCCCTCAGCATGGAAATTACTGCCGGATACATCGAAGGCTCCAAGAAGGACGGGGAGATTTTCGGACAGGGATATGCCGATTCCACGGGAAGCTTGCAGGAGAAGCCTGTTTTCAAGGACGGAAGCGAGCAGTTCGAAATGGAGACGCTAAAGTACAACTTTCTATCGAGGAAAGCCCGTATAATAAACATCAACACCCATCAGGGCGACGGACTTCTGTATGGAGACGTGTCCAAGCGCATGCCCGACAATTCCACCTTTATCAGGGGAGCAAAATATACCACATGCGATGCTCCCAATCCCCACTTCTACATACGGATGACACGTGGAAAAATTGTCGACAAGCCAAGCAGATACATCTATTTCGGGCCCTCATTCCTTGTAATCGAGGATGTGCCTTTTCCATTGATAATACCTTTCGGCTTTTTCCCGCAGCAGTCGGGGCGTTCGTCGGGAATACGCATGCCCTCGTATGGCGAAGAGGTGGCGAGGGGATTCTTTCTGCGCAACCTTGGCTACTATTTTGCAATCGGGGAACACATGGATCTTGACCTTTCGGGAGACTATTATACCCTGGGATCATGGGCTTTGCGTTCGGCTTCGAGATATACCAAACGCTACAAGTTCGACGGCAGTTTCAACATGCAGTATGCATTCAACACGACGGGCGAAAAAGGCTCGGCGGACTATTCGTCGGCTACGACCTTTTCGGTACAGTGGAGTCACCGGCAATCTCCCAAAGCCCGTCCGGGAACAAATTTTTCGGCAAATGTAAATTTCTCTTCCGCAAACAACAACCTCTACAACAATAACGCCGCCCACAATCCGTATCAAAATATCAACAACACGATAAGCTCCAGCATTTCATACTCGCGCGCCTGGCAGGGTTCTCCCTTCAATCTCTCGGTGAACGCAAATCACAGCCAGAACATGAGGGACAGCACCTATTCCGTAACTTTCCCGAACCTGACACTTTCGATGTCGCGCATCTATCCCTTTGCAAAAAAGGAAAGAGTTGGCAAAAAAGCCCTGTACGAGGACATTTCGCTCACATACGGCGCAGCATTCGACAACAAAGTCGCGTTCAAGTCAACGGAACTCTCGCAGCCCGGTTTTGCCAAAAAGATAAACAACGGATTGAACCACAATCTTAACATAGGCCTGCCGAATGTCCCGATATTGAAGTACATCAACCTTTCTCCAACGATACGCTACGGTACGAAATGGTATTTCAAGTCGATAGAAAAACACTGGGACAGCATAAGCCGAAGGGTGATAACCGATACCGCAGATGCATTCAGCAAGTTTGGGATGGTTCATGAATACGGCTTTTCCGCTTCGCTCAATACCCAGATATACGGACTGGTTAAATTCGGGAAGGGGAGCAGGATTGAGGCGATAAGACATGTGATGAAACCTTCGGTCAGCTTTTCGTACAATCCCGATCTGAGGAAACGCTTCAACGGTTACCGCACGGTTCAGAGGGATACTCTGGGAAATATGGAGGAATACAATATCTTTCAGGGTCAGCCCTACGGATATCCGACACAGCAGAAAAGCGGGTCGATAACTTTTTCGCTGGGAAACAATCTGGAAATGAAGGTAAGAAACGATAAGGATACGACCGGCGCAAAGAAGGTGGCGCTGCTGAATACTTTCGATATCAGCGCTTCGTACAATCTGCTGGCGGATTCGATGAATCTGTCGAATATCTCGTTTTCGGGAACTACAAATCTGCCAGGACAGACATCTCTAACATTTCGTTTTACTCTCGACCCGTATTCGATAAACGAACGCGGAACAAGAATCAACAAGTTCCACTGGACGGAGAAAAAGGGACTTAACATAGGCCGCCTGACGGATTTCAGCCTTTCGTTCGGCTACTCGTTCAGCGGCGGGAAAGGCACGGACAAGAAAACCGACAGGCAGGCAAACGACGGGAGAGATAAAAATCAGGGCGAGGAGCAGCACGATGATCACGATCACGGCGAACATGATCGTTCAAACGCTTTTAATCCTTTTGTGTATGAGCCGTTCGCCGTTCCGTGGAGCGTGTCGTTCAACTATTCCTATACCTATAATAAAAGGTATAATTACACCGGAGGGAGACTGTTTACAAATCACAATCACATGCAGACCCTGGGCTTCAATGGAAGTGTTACGCCTACAAAGAACTGGGATATAAGAATAAACAGCGGTTTCGATTTCAAAACAATGGGGCTAACCACGACCCAAATCAGTATAGCCCGGCAACTGCACTGTTTCGATTTTTCATTCAACTGGACGCCTCTTGGCAGATATCAGAGCTGGAGCTTCAAAATCGGAATACGCTCGTCGATGTTGAGCGATGTCCTGAAATACGACAAGCAGTCAAGCTATTTTGACAATATGTAATGTCAGGAGTTAGAAAATTATTTCTCTTAGGAACTGTCGAAAAATAAACCGACTATTATATTTCTCTGCAAGACACTAAATATCAATCGAAAGTATCTATGTCCTGCAAGACGCCCCGTCTCTGTTGATCAAGTTGGCCGTCTCTGTCGCACAGAATGCTTAGAGATGCGAAATAAATAACATATAAATGTTTAATGTCACAAATTTAATTGCCATGCCCAATTGCCCGTAGGGCGCCCGACGTAGCTTCTATGCTCATCCCTTTTGCAATGCAGAGATGTTCCGCGTCTTTTAACGCCGTAGGCGTCTGATGTGGATAAGCCCGTGCAAGCAAAGCGCAGCTCGGGGTACGTATAACTCTCCGAAACAACTCCGCAAGGTGTTGTGGGTGTCCAAAAAGCCCCTCTCCCCCGTTTTTTTTGGGGGGGGGGGGGGACATTTCGGGTAGCCCATGGTCGATAACATTTTTGCATGTGAGTGTCGGCATAATTTCGAAATTACAGGCAGAACATTTCCCGTAAAAGCGGGAATCAACAAATATTTAAATTACTGTTGTATATGTCAAAAAAAGTATTACCTTTGCACGGTCAAACAAT
>JAIRZR010000072.1 GCA_031267155.1 Prevotellaceae bacterium
AACAGCGCCAATTTCTCCTTTCACGGCCTCAATGCAAAAATTCATCACAGAGTCAATGATAAAACCTTTGTATATCTGAGTGCATACAACGGTAATGACAGGCTGGAGCAAAAAACCGGCGGGATAGAAAACCGTGAAACCATGCATGATGCATCAACGCAAAAATGGGACTGGGGAAATACCCTTATTTCGGGAAAACTGAGCAGGGTGATTTCTCCAAATCTTTTCTTCAAAACAGCATTGACATACAATCAATACCATTATAAAATCACTACCGACGACGAGTATGTAAATCGGGACGATTTGACAGGGATACAAAAAATGTCCCGGAATTTCCTGTTTTCCTCGGGAATAAGGGATTATTCCGTTTCCGGTGATTTTGAATATTTTCCGGCATCCGGTCATAATGTAAAATTCGGAACAGCGTTCATTTTCCACGACTTTAATCCTGAAGTAATATCATTGACAGCCAAAGGCGATACAACAACCGTAACCGATAATACCCCGAGACATACATTTTCCAGAGAACTTGCGTTTTATGCCGAAGATGAATGGGATATTCTGAAAAAACTCCGCTTAAGTGCAGGGGTGCGTTTCTCATTGTTCAATGTGAACGAAAAAACATATACGTCCATTGATCCCCGTCTGTCGCTGCGCTTTCTCCTGACGGACAAAATAGCGCTGCAAGCCGGATATACGCTTATGCAACAGTATGTTCATTTGCTTTCAAGCAATTCCATTGTTCTGCAAACCGATTTATGGGTTCCTGTAACCGGTAAAATAAAACCCATGCAATCCGGACAGTATGCTTTCGGCATGCTTTATGAACTGTCGAAATCCGTTTTTCTGTCGCTTGAAGCATATCGCAAGGACATGAAAAATGTGATAGAGTATAAAGACGGCATCAGTTACACAGGCGTATCGGCAGGCTGGGAAAACAAGGTGGAAGCGGGAACGGGAAGGGCTTACGGCATGGAATTTTCACTGGAAAAAAAAGAAGGACGGCTTACCGGAACAGTTTCATATACCCTGTCGAAGTCGGAACGCAGGTTTGATGAAATTAATTTCGGTGAATGGTTTCCTGCCAAATATGACCGGCGGCATGTAATAAACCTGCTGCTCAACTGCAAACTTAACAGCAAGTTTGATCTCACAGCAGTCTGGACATACCATTCGGGCAGCCGGATAAGTCTGCCGCTGATGACTTATGTACCTCCCGACGTTCCCGATGCAGAGGGACATATTGAAAACCTGATGGAACTTGACCACAGGAACAATTATCAAATGTCGGATTATCACCGTTTGGATTTGGGTATAAACTATACATTCAGGAAAAGAGGAAACCGCTGCTGCATGCTTAATTTAAGCATCTATAATGTCTATAACCGGATGAATCCCTATAAATTAATCGTAGAAAGCGAGATGCACAAAAGCCCGGACAATGAAAGCATATACACGCATAAGCTGAAGCAGATTACCCTGTTTCCGATAATTCCATCGTTATCTTTCACATATCATTTTTAAAGACATGAAAAACAGTCGATATTACATATTATTAATTTCAGGTACGGTATTACTCTCATCCTGTGAAAAGGATGTTGATTTTAAAGGCAAAGAGCTGTCTCCAAAAATTGCAGTCAATTCAATTATCCATGCAAAATCGGATACCGGCGTGATAAAAATATCCGAAAGTGTTTTTGACTATTCCGACCGGCAGCCCGGTCTTGTTGAAAATCCTGAAATACATGTAAGTATTAATGAAAAGGAATGTCAGGTTTGGCTGGATACGGTAATGGGCGTACATGCCTGTTACAAGTTTGTTTCCATATTGAACATTGGCGACAGGCTTGAGTTTTCCGCTCACACGCCAGGACATGGAACGGTTAGAGGTTTTGACATTGTACCGTCAATCGCAGAAATAAGAAATATCGAATCATCATGGTTTAAAAGGGACGGTTTCGGATATTTGCGGCTGTATATAACATTGAAGGATAATCCTCTGGAACGGAATTTCTACAGGATAGTTGTGCGGACAAACGATATAATCGTCCATCCCTCCATTCAGGAGCCTGACAGCCACTGGGATTTAAAAGAGATTTTCGTTGATGATGAAATACTTTTCAACAATGCAAGCGAAAAAAACGAAGACGGCAAAACACTCGATTATTATCGAATTTTTTCTGACGAAATGTTTTCAGGAAAAGAATATACCCTGAATGTTTATATTCGGAATGATAATTTTGCGACAGATGTTCAGTCGGATTATGTACGGCAGAGCGTAAAAGTGGAAATACAGACGCTTTCTGAAAAACTGTATCAAAATCTACATTCACAGGAGTTGGCGTCAGGTACTACGGGAGACGTTTTTTCCGAACCGGTCAAGATTTACACCAATATTCAGGGCGGATACGGTATTCTGGGCATTTACAACAGTACGGAAAAAGAAAAAACAGTAGCGAAAAAGGGGGATTGACAATCAATGCAAAAAGTAACATAGCTTGATTAGCAGTAAGTTATAAAATAGTGGTACAATTATGGTACGCATAAAAAATTAGTAAACTATAATCTTTAGTAGTTCAGACCCGACACGGGTCACAAGGCAAAACGCTAACATCTTATATTTATTGATATTAGCGTTTTTATTTTTTTTAATTGCACAACATTTGCACAACTTGTGCAAAAATGCCACGAAATATGGATTTCTGTCAGCGCAATTTCACTGTTTTGCTTCCGACGTTTCCTTCAGAAGTCTCTTTACGTCCGACATCCGGTAGCGGACTTTGCCGCCAAACTTAATACACTTAAAATAACCGCTTTTATTCCACGCCCAGAGAGTGGACAAATCCACATCCAGTATTTCCGCTACTTTTTCGCGGCTTGGGTACGTCTCGGTATTCGCATCTGTAATTTGCCGCTCAAGCTCTTTACGTGTTTTCAATACGCAGTAATCTACCATTTCTAATAATTCGCCCGCCTTTACCGTAATATTTATACCGGGACATTCCTTCGCTAAGTCAATAATGGTTTTATACATAATTTAAAATATTTTCGTGGATTTATCGGGAAATACGATAGTTAGAGCAGGACGGCGTTTCTTTGCGGATTCCAGTTCGGCTATCCGGTTTTTTAGA
>JAIRZR010000133.1 GCA_031267155.1 Prevotellaceae bacterium
CTTCACAGCAATTAAATACTGTAGAATCGGATTTGATTGAAAAAAGCAAGGAACGGGATATTGATTTTGTACTGATTTTTTACACCGATAAAACATTTAAGCACTATAAACTTATTTAGCGTCTGCCCTTGAACATATAGATAGCTTATAGGCACCTTATAGGCACCTTATAGGATCCATATATGAAGGATTAAGAATTAAATTAACAATTAACAATTAACAATTAACAATTAATAATTATCAATTAACAATTGATTCAGACTTTTATCAAAAAAATCATTCAAATCACAAAAAAATCACAGCTCAGACAATCAAAGTAATAAATTATAAATTAAATGATTATGAAAATTTTATTTTTATTAGCAACAACAGGTATTTTCATAATGCTTTCAATAAACAAGGCATACTCTGGCTTGAATAACAGGAAAAGTAAAAAACTCTTAGTTCTTAACTCTTAGTTCTTAACTTAAAGGCGTCCCGTTACAGACTGAAAAATAGCGCATGATACAGTTCCCGCCGTTTCTGTCCGCAGCCTGTTACGGCCTAAGGAGACAGGTATAAACTCTTTGGATATAGCCATTTCCACCTCATGTTTCGAAAAATCGCCTTCGGGACCTATCATTGCCAGTGTCGGATTGCCGGAGGAAATTGTTTCTGCAAAGCTTATGGTTTTTTCCTCGCAATAGGCAATACATTTTGTTTTTTCAATTCTTATTCCTATAAAATCCTTAAATTCCACAGCTTGATTGATTTTAGGAAAATTCAGGTTCAAGGACTGTTTCATTGCCGAAACGATAATCTTCTCGATTCTGTCTGTTTTCACCGTCCTGCGTTCCGAATGTTCGCACAACAGCGGAGTAATCTCTTCCACGCCTATTTCCACGGCTTTTTCGACAAACCATTCGAATCGGTCGCTGTTTTTCGTCGGAGCAATGGCGACATGAAGAAACTCGGGACGTTTATAGACGGGTTTCGCGTCGATGATGTTAAGAACACATTCCTTATGGCTGTCATTGATAATCTTTGCCGTATAGATTTCTCCCGAACGGCTGAAGACATCGACAATATCTCCATTGCGATGCCTCAGTACGCCGATACAGTGTTTCGATTCGTCGGAATTCAAGACACAGATTTCATTTTCAATTATTTCAGAATAAAACATTTTGTAAGGTAGCTTATTTTAATTATCCGTTAAAAGCCGTTTCAGCACGACCTGAGCCGAGATAACTCTGTTCGCCGCTTCGGGTATAACTATCGACTGTGGACTTTCGATAACTTCGTCTGTAACAATCATATTGCGCCTCACCGGCAGACAGTGCATAAAGCAGGCATTATCGGTCAGCGCCATTTTCCGCGCATCTACAGTCCAGGCTCTGTCCCTGCTCAAAATCCTGCCGTAATCAGGCTCGGCGTATGCCGCCCAGTTTTTCGCATAGATAAAATTGGCGCCCTCAAATGCCTTATCCTGATTATATTCGATTTTTGCATCTCCAACAAATCGACTGTCAAGTTCGTATCCTTCGGGATGGCTTATGACAAATTCGTAACCGCTTGCATTTATCCATTCCGCGAATGAATTTGGCACAGCCTGCGGCAATGCGCGCGGATGCGGCGCCCATGTCATGACAATTTTGGGACGCGCGGTTTTCTTGTATTCCTCAATAGTTATCAAATCGGCGAAACTTTGCAGGGGATGCCGCGTTGCAGCCTCCATGCTGAAAACAGGTTTCCCCGAATAGCGAATAAACTGATTCAGAATCTTTTCCTCATAATCATCCTGCCTGCTTTCAAACTGCGCGAAAGAACGTACGCCTATAATATCGCAATAGCTTCCCATAACGGGAATAGCCTCAAGTATATGCTCCGGCTTGTCCCCGTCCATGATAACTCCCTGTCCGGTTTCGAGTTTCCACGCGCCCTGATTCATATCAAGCACAATGACATTCATCCCGAGATTCAGGGCTGCTTTCTGGGTGCTTAACCGCGTACGCAGGCTGGAGTTGAAAAATATTGCAAGCAGAGTTCTGTTTTTTCCCAAATCACTGTATTTGAATACGTCCTTTTTTAAATCAAAAGCTTCCTTCAGGGCGGCGTCAATATTCCCGATATCGTGTACCGATGTAAAATTTCTCATTATCAATATCTTTTCTTATTTCGCTTTCAGTTTTTCTCCCGCGTCGTTTTTAATTGCCCTGCGCCAAAACTCCGGCAACTGAGGCTGTTCAGGCGAAACAGGCATGCCTGTGGAAGTGCGTAAAAATTCGCCATTAGCTTCCTTTTTTATATTTCCATCAATGTATTTCACAAGGAGATAGTGGTCTAATTCCTTCCATCGCCTGATTGTCGATGCGGCTGTATTTACCGAAAAATCAGTTACAAATTCTATTGCCCTGTCCTCGCTGCCGGAATACAGTTTTTTTGCATGTTCATCAATGGGTTCAAGCATTTCGACATATTTCGATTCAAGTTCTTTTTGCAGACTGATTATATCCTCGCTGACAGCATCGTAGCGCGAATAGGCGAAATTTGTTACACGGTTGAAAACCCAGAACGCCGCATTATCGGAATATGTCAGCAAATCGCCGTTGCCCACCGCATATTCTTCCGGCACGCGGGTGCTGCAGCTGTATATCGGCGTAAGACAGGACGTTGCAGCATCGTCGGCGCTAAACCACAGGATTCCCGACAGTGTCCGGGGCATGCTGCTTCTGCCTTCGGCTACAAACCAGAAGCCGGTCTGCTGTGTTGCAATTGCTCTTTCGTGAACAAACTTTTCCCCGTCGATTTCCCAGCTCATGGGACGCCAGCGATATGGCGACTTGAAAGGTCCGGCGCCAATGTCTGTCGTCATATCTATTTCGGTACCTTCATAATGATCTCTCATCATTCCCGCAACATGCTCGAACGAAATTTTCTCGTCGGGTTTGATATATAGCGGCATACGGTTTTCCAAATCATAGCCTTTCGCATGTTCCTGATATCTCCACATGTCGCTGTTTATGCTTTTGAAAAACGACCAGACCCTCGCTTCACAGGCACGCGCACCGCCGAAATCAAGAGGATTGTATATGTCCGAAAAGCTAAAATCTTCATCCGTGCCATTATACAGACCAAGTTCGCGGGCTGTGCTGACGACGTCGTCGGCATACACTACTTCGACTTCGGGATTGAATATCCTGTCCATTTCCTTTGAAGATATCGATGTCTGTCCGTTGCTCTTTGGAAATGTGCGTATTCGTGCCTGATTTGCATGAGCGCAGACATATCCGTCAGGGATACGCACAGCTACCCATGCCGCGCCCCTGTTGAGATTTTGTGCAGACCGGCTCTTTTTGTCATATTGAATTTTTGTTCCCTTGCCAACCATTTCCAAAATCCAGACTTCGTCGGGATCGGCAATTGAGAATGATTCACCGCCCGAACAGTAGCCATACGCTTCGACCAGTTCCGTCATGATTTTGATGGCTTCACGGGCGTTTCCTGCTCTTTGCAGCGTGATATATATCAAACTGCCATAGTCGATTATGCCTGTTGTATCGACTAATTTCCCGACTCCGCCGAAAGTGGTTTCGCCTATAGCCAGAGAATGTTCATTCATGTTCCCAATAACGCGATAAGTATTTGAGGCCTGCGGTATTTCGCCCAGGAACTTTCCCGAATCCCATTCATATACCTGCAGCATCGCGCCATCGGGATAACTCGCAGCCTGCCAAAAATACAATTCCCCGTAAAGGGTGTGCGAATCGGCAGCATAAGTGATAAATGTCGAACCGTTTTTTGATGCTCCCCTGGTAATCAAAAAATTGGTACACGCCATAGAAGGCTCTGCAATACACATAATTGCAGTCATAATAAGTGGTAATAATATTTTATTCATATTCTATAAGTAATTGTAAAATTATCGCGCAAAGATACGAAATGAATTTTATTTGACTAATTCTTTTTTTGAAACGCTTTTAAATACTTTTACATATTTTTACATACATACCTGAAAGAGTGTGTAATTATCTCCGCAAAAAATTACATGCGTATGTAGCAAAAATTACACAGTGAGTAATGATACATTACTCGACTGTGTAATGAAATATTACAATCTTAATGGCAAAAGTTCATATAAGTTATTGCAGAAAAATAAAATGTTAAATAAAGGATGCAAAATAAATGTTCAATGGCGCTAATTTATTGATTAAGTGTTTTAAGACAGGCGATTTTTGCAAGCAGGGCATCCTTTTCGAGGTGTTTTATCGGAGTGTTCAAATGAAATTCGGTTTATGTAATAAATATGTATTTCAAATGAACATTTGAGTTCTCCTATCGTCAGTTGTGGGATTTCTTTCCACAGCTGTTCAAACAAAATTCGATTTATGCAATAAAAAAATGCTACCTTTGTATCCGTAATTTCGGTACGGCGAGATTGTTTTGATGTGAATTATTAAAGAGAATGAACGAAGATTTTCTACAATTTATTTGGAAGTTAGGTCTGTACGATTCGGCAAATCTCAAAACGGGCGCGGGAGAAAATGTGGAAGTAATTTCTGCGGGCGCTCAAAACAGGGATTCGGGACCCGATTTTTACAACGCGAAAATACGGATCGGCGGAACCCTCTGGGCAGGTACTGTGGAAATACACAGGAAATCGTCCGAATGGAATCTGCATGGGCACCAGAACGACAGCGCATACAACAATGTCATTCTCCATGTTGTGGAAAAAGACGACGCCGTGATAAGGCGTAAAAGCGGGGAAATAATCCCGTGTCTGGAAATAACTTATCCCGAAAGCTTCAAAAAACGCTATCTCGAACTGTCGGAATCCGGACAGCATATCCCCTGCGCCAGCTACATCCCGGAAGTCGATCAATTCAAAGTACATTTTTGGCTGGACAGGCTTGCAAGCGAAAGGCTCGAACGCAAAACGGCGGAAATAAGCCTGCTGATGGACGGGACATTCTGCGATTTGGAAGAGGTATTCCACTGTGTGCTGTTCAAATATTTCGGATTCAAAACCAATGCATTGCCGTTTGAAATGCTGGCGCGAAGCCTGCCGGCAAAACTGCTGCGGAAATACAGCCATTCGCTGTCCTCTGTCGAAGCCCTGCTGTTCGGTCAGGCGGGATTTCTCAATACCGATGTCGATGTCGAAGATGAATACACGTTCAATTTAAAATCGGAATATCAATTCCTTAAAAGCAAGCACGATCTTGTCGGGATGGATAAAAGTCTGTGGAAATATGCAAAACTGCGACCGGCAAACTTCCCGACAATACGCATCGCACAGGTGGCTGCAATATTGTGCAAATATCAGGGTTTATGGGAAATAATCAGCGTTTCGGAAAATATAGGGAATATCTGCGAAATTCTGGATGTAAGCGCTTCCGAATACTGGGATTCCCACTATGTTTTCGGAAAAACATCAAGCCGGACGTCTCCCAAAAGGCTCGGTAAGAACGCTGTCTGCAATCTAATTATCAATGTACTGTCTCCAATGATTTTTACATATTCAATATACAGGGGCGACGAAACGCTGAGGGAACGGGCGATATCGTTTCTGGAATCTCTGGCTGCCGAATCAAATTCTGTTGTCGGCGAATGGATGGAATGCGGCATCAAGCCGGCAAACGCCCTCGAAAGTCAAGCCCTGCTCCATTTGCAGTCGGAATACTGCGCCGGTAAAAAGTGCCTGAAATGCGCCATCGGCAAGGAAGTTATTCAAAATATAATAAGTAAATAAACGGTTTAAAAGTACAAAATAATGAATCATGGATTTCTAAAAGTAGCGGCGGCAATTCCCGAAGTGAAAGTTGCCGACTGCGAGTTCAACTCCTCCAGAATCATGGAAATGATACGCTCGGCAAATGCCGCCGGAGTGGAGATTATTTGCTTTCCGGAGCTTGCCCTGACCTCGTACACCTGCGGCGATTTGTTTTTTCAGGAACTTCTGCTGGAAAGCGCAAAAATAGCGCTGGTCGAACTGGTCGAATATACTTCGGGACTGGATATTATCTGCATCGTGGGATTGCCCCTGATGCACGGGGACAGGATATTCAATGTCGCCGCCGTGTTCGGAAGAGGCGCAATATACGGATTCGTGCCGAAAACATATCTGCCGAACTATAACGAATACTATGAAAAGCGCTGGTTCTCATCCGCAGGCGATATTACCGGCAGGGAAATTTATTTCGATATAAAACCGGTGAAATCAATCGACAGGGCGATGATACAGTACTCGGCACACGTAAAAAAATCCTATCCTTTCACTCCCGATATTGTATTTGGCGACAGCGAAATAAAGTTTGCCATAGAAATCTGCGAAGACTTGTGGGTTCCCAATCCGCCAAGCGGCGCCCACTGCATGGCGGGGGCGCATGTGGTGTTCAACCTTTCGGCAAGCAACGAACTGACCGGCAAACATCAATACCGCAAGGCGCTTGCCGGACAGCAGTCTGCGCGATGCATGGCGGGATACGTTTATTCCGGATCGGGATGGGGCGAATCGACTACCGACATAGTGTTTTCGGGAAATGCCATGATATTCGAAAACGGCGTTCTGCTGAACGAGGCGGAGCGGTTTTCATTCAGCGAACAGATTGTCGTTTCGGATATCGACATCGACAGGCTAAGGGCTTTGCGCGCTAAAAACACTTCGTTCGGCAGGCGTTTCGACGAAAATCGCATGTTTGCGCCTGTAGATTTCCCCGAAAGGGAAACAAAAATATCCCGGTACATAAATCCGGGACCTTTTGTCCCGGCGTCCGGATCGGCGGATGAAAGCCTGAACGATATATTTTCGATTCAGGTTGGCGGACTTGCGAAAAGACTTGTGCATACCGGAATACGGAAACAGGTCATAGGCATATCCGGCGGGCTGGATTCCACTCTGGCTCTTCTGGTATGCGTAAAAACCTGCGACAAGCTGAAGATTCCGCGCAGTAATATAATCGGCGTTACGATGCCGGGCTTCGGAACTTCAGGACGCACCTACCGCAACGCAATGGCGCTGATGAGGGAACTGGACGTTACTGTCCGCGAAATAGACATAAGCAAAGCCTGTAACCGGCATTTCAAGGATATCGGACACGATCCGGACGTCCACAATGTTACATACGAAAATACCCAGGCAAGGGAACGTACTCAAATTCTGATGGACATTGCAAACCAGTGCAGTGGAATCGTGATCGGAACGGGCGACCTGTCGGAACTCGCCCTCGGATGGACTACGTATAACGGCGACCATATGTCGATGTATGCCGTCAATGTCAGTATCCCGAAAACGCTGGTCAAACACCTTGTTTTCCGGTTTGCGGATACGCTGTCCGAAAAAAATGTGAAAAAGATATTTAAAAACATTCTTGATACTCCGATATCCCCGGAATTGCTGCCGGCCGGTAAAAACCGGAGTATTACCCAGTCGACGGAAGAGATTGTCGGTCCCTACGAACTGCACGATTTTTTCCTGTACTACCTGCTGAGACTGGGATATTCGCCTTCAAAGATATTCTTTATGGCAAAAATCGCCTTCGAAGGCATTTACGACAATAAAACCATTCTCAAATGGATGGAAGTATTCTATAAACGCTTCTTTACTCAACAGTTCAAACGCTCGTGCCTGCCCGACGGGCCCAAAGTCGGCTCGGTAAATCTTTCCCCGCGCGGAGACTGGAGAATGCCCAGCGATGGAAACTATACGCTATGGATGAAAAATATAGATGAGTTGAAAACTGGGGCAGAATATACAGAATTAAAGGATTAACAGAACTAAACTAGGGGATGTCCAAAAAGTCCCTCACATCGTCATTGCGAGCGAAGCGAAGCAATCCATAATACTGTTAATCACTGGATTGCTTTGGGCTGCGCCCTCGCAATGACGGGACTCGACCCTTTTTAGACACTCTCATTTACTTTCGGCTAGCTTACGCATCCCCAATTGTGCATTATTGTGTAAAGAGCGTCTAAAAAGTCCCTCACATCGTCATTGCGAATACCCGTTTCGTACCTAAACTGCAAGCGAAATGACGCTTAGCCAGAACATAACAACCTGAGTTCGGGATAAGAATAGCCCGTTAGTCCCCCATTAAGCAAGCTCAATGCAAAAAAATAAATAACTTTGCAGAATCGTTTCGCAGGAAGACCGGTAATCCCACAGGCGGAGAGCCTGTCCGTTAGTCAGGTTCCCGATGTCGGTAATGTAATAATTGGTTCCATGGAGACCTTATGAAAGAGTACAAAATAAAAGACAGAGGGGCGGGATGATATATTAATTACAAACTTATAAAATTAAAATTAATGGCAAAGAAAGCGAAAAAGATTAAAACGAAACAGGGATTACGGTTACAGACAGTGAATCCCGATGCTGCCG
>JAIRZR010000214.1 GCA_031267155.1 Prevotellaceae bacterium
GAATTAGTTGACTTTTACAATTGCGAGGGCGTAGCCCGAAGTAATCCAGTGAGTAACCGTATTCTGGATTGCTTCGCTTCGCTCGCAATGACGACGTGAGGGACTTTTTGGACAGCCTCCTATGGATTCTTTAAGGATTTTTTTCCTGCAAAAAGGAGCTCCGGAAGCCGGTAAGAGAATGTAAATTGCTGAAATTAATGGATTTACCCCCCCCCCTCCGCAGGGTGTTTAAATCTGTTAAGAAAGCGGAGACATCCACCCTTTCCGTCAGGAGAAAGCAGCGTGCGTGCGGCGGGGTCGTATGTGATTGCGTTTTGTTGCATCGTTATTTAAAACAGCGAATTGTTTTTTTAGATATGGTGACAAATGTATGGATAAGTTTTTAAATAGGCAACAGAAGGAACGGTTAAAAATAAATAAATTTTCTGCAGGCGAGGCAAGTGTCGTACCCGTCATTACGGGCCTGACTCGCAATCCACCTGTATGATGGATATTCATTGATAGACATGCGTTCAGTATCAGGTTTTTAATCATAATATTTCATTCGTCCGGGTTTGTAGAATTACATTTTTCATAAAAAAACAACATTATCGTGATAAATTATTGTGTTTCTCAAAAAAAATAGTTATCTTTGCCGTCGCAAAATAACATATAACAAAAAAAAGACACCATGAACGTTAAACAAGTTTTAGACAATTTGAAAAGGAGATTTCCGAATGAACCGGAATATCACCAGGCAGTAGAAGAGGTATTAGGCTCTATCGAAGAAGTGTACAACTCCTATCCGGAGTTTGAGAAAAGCAATCTGATCGAACGGCTCTGCATCCCGGACCGTATTTTTTCATTCCGCGTCACCTGGGTTGACGATAAGGGAAACGTACAAACCAACATGGGATACCGCATCCAGCACAACAATGCGATCGGCCCGTACAAAGGCGGACTGCGCCTGCATGCTTCGGTAAACATTTCCATCCTGAAGTTCCTGGCTTTCGAGCAGACTTTCAAAAATTCACTGACAACGCTCCCCATGGGTGGTGCGAAAGGCGGTTCGGACTTCAATCCGAAAGGCAAGTCAAACGCCGAAATTATGCGTTTCTGCCAGGCTTTCATGACGGAACTGTGGCGCTATATCGGCCCCGAAACGGACGTTCCGGCAGGCGACATCGGCGTCGGCGGACGCGAAATCGGCTTCCTCTACGGAATGTACAAGAAGCTGGCACGCGAAAATACCGGGACGCTGACCGGTAAAGGCATGGAATACGGCGGCTCGCTGATTCGCCCCGAAGCTACCGGCTACGGAAATCTTTATTTCCTGATGAACATGCTGAAAAGAAAAGGCATCAGCGACCTCAAAGGACAGGTCGTCGCCATTTCCGGCTCCGGCAACGTGGCAACCTATACGGCCGAAAAAGTACTGGAACTGGGCGGCAAAGTGATCACCCTCTCCGACAGCAACGGATACATCTACGACCCGGACGGAATAGACGCCGAAAAACTGGCTTACGTATTCGAACTGAAAAACATATATCGCGGACGTATCCGTGAATATGCCGAGAAATACGGATGCAAGTACGTCGATGGCGGACGCCCGTGGAGCGAGAAATGCACCATCGCCCTGCCGTCGGCCACACAGAACGAACTGAACGGCGACGACGCCGAAACGCTCATCAAAAACGGATGTATCGCCGTTTCCGAAGGCGCAAACATGCCGTCCACACCCGAAGCGATCGAAGTATTCCTGAAAAATAAAATCCTCTACGCACCGGGAAAAGCTGCCAATGCAGGAGGCGTTTCCGTATCTGGCCTGGAAATGACGCAAAATTCTATCAAGCTGAGCTGGACACGCGAGGAAGTGGATCAGAAATTGCAGGAAATAATGAAAAACATCCACGATGCCTGCATCAAGTACGGCACGGAAGAAGACGGATACGTCAACTACGTGAAAGGCGCGAACATCGCAGGATTCATGAAGGTAGCCAGAGCAATGACGGCACAGGGCATTTTATAAAAAGCCTTCATTATAATTTTAAATATCTAAAAAAAGAACGGTTCGCAGATGCGGATCGTTCTTTTTTTTAGCCGTGTTCTCCAACCTGTGCTATGTTATTTACTGATGTTACGCAGTATTTTTTGTGCACTGCCGGTTGACGCCGGAAGGCGTCTGAGTTGGATAACTCCGTGCAAGCCGCAGTAGAGACGCGATGCATCGCGTCTCTACAACCCCGTAGCGGGTTGAACTGCTACGCAGTTCGGGCAGCGGTTGAGACGTATCTACCCCGAGCTGCGCCTTCGACTTGCACGGGGTTATCCACCTTAAACGCCTTCCGGCGTCGACCTGCATGTACAAATAGATGCCATGCGTAACATCAGTTATTTATTTTAAAGATTCTCTCGCATTTGCTCAATTACCTCAAGCCACAGGGCATCTCTCTCAACCTTTGTGTTTTCCTTCGAACTCCCTAGTTCTATACTGATGCATTTACCCTGCAATGCAGCTTGAAATTCTCCCAATTCTGAATTTTTCCAGTCACATGGTCGAACAATGACAGGGATCAGCCTTTTCTTCTGTTTCAAAGCTTCTTTTACTTCAACCATGGTGATATAATTGGAATTAAGAAAAGAAGAGCTAGCCAAACAGATCACAGTATCACAATCGTTAAGTTCTTTTTTTATCCTCTCATCCCATTTAGCGCCTAATTCAATATCATCGCATTCAAACGGCTTATCTATTGTCCCTTTTCTCTGCATCGTTTTAGTATGCTCTATAAACTCATTTTTGTATTCTCTATCTTTTGTAGAGAATGAAATAAAAAATTTTTTCATATAATTCATATTTTCATTGTTAGTAAAATTCTTGTATAAATCTATTTGTTGAGGGACTTGTTCAGATTTAAACTCTAATATTTTAATCTTTTCCCCGTTTGCGGTTTTTTCTCCCGTTTCAACAAGACCATAAGCGGAAATTGTAGTTTGATTCTTTACTACTTTTTCCAAATCAATTGCCCGGACAAACAAAATCTCATCCACCGAAATATACATGTCATCCGGGATATCTTCTTTTGAATCCCAATGCGCAAGATACGCCTGCACCTGTTTGGCGAACGATTCCTTTTCCGGTATGGCGGGGTTTACTCTATCCCGGTTGATTTGATAGTTAACTTCTTTCCCCCAGTACAGGTCAATAATATTCCGGAATATCGTTTTTTCCACCTCTTTTATTGCAAGTTCTTTAGAAGGATTTTCCAGTATCGGATGGATATGAACGGCTATCGTCAACTGTGAAAAATCAAGTTTAATACACAGTCTATACTCCCCGTTATACGTAAACCTCAACTGGTCGCGCCAGAACTTCTTGCCGTAGAGATTGTCCCCATATAAGCATATCAACTGGTTAATCAATCCAAAAGGAATAAAGTAGCGGAACTTCAAAGTGAAATTGGGCTTGATAAAATCGGAGTTATGTGTATAATCCTCATCTTCTTTATGCGATAGCGGCAAATATCCGGGAACAATATACCGGGCGCCTTCCTTGTTTTTCTCGTCAAAGAAAATCACTTTTTCGCAAATCAGCAATTCCCTTATTTTCTCATCGCCACACAATCCGTTGAAAGCATCCTCCGGGACAATTCCCTCGTATTCTATTTTAACTTTTTCCTTGGATAAAACATTATCGTGAATATCTTTAACTGTTTTTGCAGGATTCAGCCAGACGACGTCATTCAGTAATTTATTTTTTTTATAATAAAGCACCAATCCTTTTCGGCTTAAAATTTCTAATTCGACTTTCAGAATTGCTCGTTTATTTTCTTTATTGCTTTCTTCCCGATCGTACTCTTCCAGTACTTCATCCAGTTTGACGTAATCTTTTTTATCCCAATCTAATATGTATTGCAGGAAACGTTCATAATAAACACCTTTTTTTCGGGGTTGTCTTTTTTTTTCAATTTCCCTCAATAACGAAATCTTTACACATTGCCGTCTCAATTCAAATAACTGATCATTTTCAGTGTCCATATCTAATGAAATATAAGATTCGTCCACAATATTTATCGATCGTAAAAAATCCTCCTCCTGATATTCTGCTCTACTCATCGTTCCTTTTTTATCTGCATGCGTTTGTATCAATAGTAACGGCGTAGAAAATAAGTATTCTTTCCGGCCCATTTCTTTACGTTCTTTATTCCATTTTGTATATATATATTTCAATTGATGCATCCAGTATCCTTTTGTAAAATTACGTATATAAGCATTTGTTCCGTCATTTGCTTTTCGCACATCATTTATATTTGATTCATTACACCAGAATAACATGTATATAGGATCTTCGGAAAAAAATGCCTGATATAATCCATGATAATAATCCTGCCCGCCAAAATCAAAAATTATCGCTTCCGGCAATCCCGTCCATTTTTCCGGATAAGGGACGATCTTCAATATATGAGTACTTTTCGGTTCTATTATGTTTCCCTTTTGCATATAATAGCGAAAAGTAGTTTTGCCGGAAGCATGATTTCCTAAGAGCATTACTTTTGCAGGCAATGTTATTTTTACTTTCTTTTGTTTAATATCAGATAGATATTTCAGAATAATATCATGATGGTTTCTTTCATATAATAACAATTCACTGTTTTTCAAAAACGGATTAGAATCAATACGTAAAAAATTTAACTGGCCTATAATTGAGGCTAATCCTGATATCTCCGACAGTCGATTATAGTCTAATTCTAATTGTCGTAAACTATCAAGATTCTCCAGCCTTTTTATCTTTGTCAATCGATTACTGGATAAATCTAATTCTTGTAAACTAATAAGATTCTTCAGTCCTTTTATCTCCGTTAGTTGATTAGTATGTAATTTTAATACTCGTAAATTAACAAGACTCTCCAATCCTTTTATCTCCATTAGTTGATTTTGGGATAAATCTAATTCTTGTAAACTAACAAGTTTCTCCAGTCCTTTTATCTCCGTCAAATGATTCTCTGATAAACGTAATTTTTGTAACTTTGTAAGTTCTTCTAATCCTTTTATCTCCACCAGGTGGTTTTTAGATAAATATAATTCTTGCAAACTATCAAGATTCTCTAATCCTTTTATTTCCGTCAAGTGATTATTGAATATATTTAATAGTTGTAAATTGACAAGACTCTCTAACCCTTTTATCTCTGTCAGTTGGTTCCCGCCTAAATGTAATTGTCGTAAATTAACAAGATTTTCTAATCCTTTTATCTCTTTCAGTTGATTATCGAAGAAATCTAATTCTTGTAAATTAACAAAAATTTCCAACCCGTATATCTTCGATAGTCGATTCTCGGATAAATTCAAATGTATAACAGTCCCTTTCGTGTCGACTGCATAACAATTAGGTCCTATACATCCATATTCATCCGGCACGCTTTCTTTCAGCCTAATCCCATAAATCTTCTCCAGTTCTAAAATCTCTTTCAGTTTGTCCATGGTCTTATTCTCTTTTTAAAAAAACCGCCACAAATATACATCAAAATAAAAACATTTGAAACATTTCCCCCTTCCGGTGGAAGTCGGCCCCCTTTCGATGGAAGTCGGCCCCCTTCTGATGGAAGTCGGCCCCCTTCCGGTGGAAGTCGTCAACTTTTTATCGGAAATTACCGGAAACTTTCACTCGCCGTGCCGTCGTGCGGGCGTGTGCCGAGACGTCGTACATTGCTTCGCAGAGTATCGCCGGGAGTACAAACTCTCCTGCGTAGGAGGCATGCAGGCGTACTTTTACC
>JAIRZR010000230.1 GCA_031267155.1 Prevotellaceae bacterium
AATAACCGGATTTTTGACACCCCACCCTGCAGGCAACAAATAACCGATTCAGGCTACTCCGCCGTAGTCTGGAGACCACTGTATAGAGTAAGGATTTTTCTTATTTTGATGCATGTATACATATTGCATACGGCACAGGGGCAGATGCAGCGTATTCAGGCGCCTGTTTCATAATATCACATCGCATCAATCAGTTTCATAAGTTCAATATATTTTTGACGTTGTTTCCCGTTCAGTCTGTTCTCGTGGAAATCTGTTTTAAATCTTGAATACCAGTGATAAAGAAATCTTTCTTTAGATATGGAAGGCATTTTGTGGTTTTCGAGTATATAGGATTTCATTTCGCAGTAATTTTTGTTCCACTGGAAAGTGCGCTTATTGGCGTCACAGGCGGCATACTGACTTTTAACTCTTTCTATTTCCTTCTGCTGTCCTTCATCGATCGCGTAAATGCCTTTGCTTATCCGCACCCACCATACGCCGAGTATCCTTTCGTATCTGTTTTTAGAGGATGCAAAGGGAAAATGTCCGTTTTCGGCAATAAATTTTTCCATATTGGACAGGCGCAGGGAGAACGGCATGAGCGAATTTTCCGTCCGTTCATATTTGGAATGATATCTCTTGCGCGACAATCCGAAAAATCCGTCATTGAAGAAGGCAAACCGCTGTCGGGTATCGTTAAGCATTGAAGTCCTCACGCTTGCATTATTCGTCTCGGGAAAATACTGTAAAACATAATCGGTAATATTTTTTGCCGTCTGCGGCGATTTCTTTCTGGTCAAAAATTCAATGACACAGCTGCGGATAGTTCCGAATTTGACATGCGTCCATTCCTTCAGGACATAAATGCTTTTCCTGTTTCTGTACGAAATGGAATCGTGTTTCAGGAGGGCAGGCCTCAACTGTACAGGATCGGAATAGTGATGTTCCGGATTTATCCTTTTAAATTCGGCATAAATCTCGGATAAATGCATTGGATTGCCGTTATTTTTCAGTATGTCATATACCCTGTCCGAGAGAGTTTTCCTCCTGTATGCCGAAATCTTGACACGTCCGTCCGCCTCGGGACATATCTTAAATTCAAAACGGAGGATATCCCTTACTATGTCTGCAATACCGGCTGTTGCCTCCGGAACGGATTTTTTCCAGCAGGAACAGTTGGCGACGAGAGTTTGAATATCCTGCAGATATTCGGACTTGTTGCCGAGCTGGAGTGCATTAAATTCTCTCCTGAATTTATCAAAGTCAAATATTTCGGCAAGTTCGTCCCTGACAAGAAACGTACTGTGCCAGCCGTTTTTTATGTGTCTCGAGTTTATTCCCCCATAAAGAGTGTAACCATTGCGATACAGGACAGTCAGCAGTATTTGCAGGATAAATTCCTCCGAAAAACCGCACTGTTCGTCATTTATGTAATACTGCATGTCTTCCTCCCAGATTGCATCCCTTGACCAGGGTTCATAGCATTGCCAGTTTTTATCCTGAAAAAACGCCGATTTCCGGAGAAACAGCTCTTCGAAAGCCTCTTTCCGGATTTGTCGCACACGTTCCCGCGAAATCGAGTATTTGACAGCAAATTCGTTCAGCGAGAGCGGCTTTTGATTCCGGTAAACCCTGAAAGTCTCTTTCATGGCATTCACATCCCTGTCGTCATCATTTTCCAGCTGTTTTTCCAGTATCCAGAACATCGGAAAATGGCCGTATTTCAGATAGTAGGAAACCGGATATTCGGCAGAACCGGTCAATCTGTAGCGATTGAAAATCTCTTCCTTTAGATACTCTTCTTTTGACATATTAAATTGTCTTGTTATCTCTGTTTGTAATTTTTCTTTTAAGTCAATTGCTTCCCGCATATTTTTTATAAAAAAATGTTCCACTCCCGATGATTTATTATCCGGACAGACAAGATACCTGCTTACAAGAGTGGCAAGCGGGATTCGCTCCAGCCAGGTCCGGGCGCGGACAGAATACGTCTGTATAATCTGTTCGTACTTCTTTTCAATGGTTTTCCTCTTTGATTCATCCAGAAACAGTGCATTAAAGCGTTCTATCATTTCGGCGTCGCTGTCCTGTGCGATTTCCTCTTCAAGTCCGGGCAGAGTGCGGTTTGGTATTGGAGGCATTAAAGTCCTGCACAGCCACTGTAATTCAAGAAAGGTTTTTGAACCTGCTCCTTCGATGTGTTCAAACGATTCGCCCTGTTCGTAATATAAAAGTATATCGTATAGCGATTCCAGTCCGAATCTTCTACAGCAGTTGCAGGTACGGACAGAAATCTCCTTTGCTATTGCCAGGTCTGCGGTTGAAGGATATAATTCTCTATCTGTCATATCTTTTCTAATTACTTAAACAATCGTATTTATCTTTTATCCTGTTTATAAATTTTGCGCAAAACTACTAAATATTTCTTAAAAATCAATTTATTCTGTGCGCTGCATAAACTTGTATGTGGGACGTTTCGCGTCTCCACGATGATGTTTTGGCATCTACAAATAGAATGCATGCGATAAAAAAATCCGCACTTGGATATGGAACCTGCGAAAATAGGGTCTCCCCGGAAATATTTTCCCTCAGTTTTCAATCCGGTAATAGAATTTTATTTTATCGAATTTATCTTCCGCCATTTTAAGGGAATATGCCGAATCAGCGAGAAACACGTTTCTTCCGTATTTGTCTATAGCGATGTTGCTGTATTTTCGTGTCATAAAATCGTCCATCTGAGTCCTGTCTTCGCTGTCGAACCAGCAGGCTTTGTGCAGGAGAACAGGTTCGTATTTGCATTTGGCGCCATACTCGTGTTCCAGACGGTACTGAATAACATCGAACTGCAGCATCCCGACGCATCCGATTATTTTCCTGCCGTTGATTTTCAGGGTAAACAGCTGAGCGACGCCTTCGTCCATCAGCTGGTCAATGCCTTTTGTCAGCTGTTTCGATTTCATCGGGTCGGCATTTTCTATATACCGGAACAGCTCGGGAGAAAAACTTGGAATACCTTTGAAGTTAATTATTTCCCCTTCGGTCAGAGTATCTCCTATTTTGAAATTTCCCGTATCGTGCAATCCGACAATATCTCCGGGAAACGATTCATCGACAATGGATTTCCTGTCGGCGAGAAAAGTGTTTGGCGCCGAAAACCGCATTTGTTTTCCCAGCGCGACATGAAAATACGGCTTGTTCCGCTCGAAAACGCCCGAACAGATTTTGAGAAACGCTATCCTGTCACGATGATTGGGGTCGAGATTTGCGTGTATTTTAAACACAAAACCGGTGAGTTTCGGTTCAAAAGGATCTATTTTGCGGACGTCTGTTACGGATTTTTGCGGACAGGGCGCAATCTCCACAAAGCAGTTGAGAAGCTCCCGGACTCCGAAATTATTCCCGGCGCTGCCGAAAAATACCGGCGCGAGTTTGCCGGCGCCATATTGCTGCCTGTCAAATTCGGGGTAAACGGTTTCGATAAGCTCCAGATCGTCCCTCAGTCTTTTGCTTGCCGATTCTCCCAGTGCGGTTTGCGCTTCGTCTGATTCCAGATCGGTGATTTCCAAAACATTTTCAGCCAGTCTCTGTTTGTCGGCGGAATAGAAGAGTTGCAGTTTTGTTTCGAAACGGTCATAAACGCCCTTGAACGAAGAACCGGCTCCGACAGGCCAGCTAAGGGGAATGACATTTATTTTCAGCTCCTTTTCTATCTCGTCCAGCAGGTCGAAGGGGTCTTTTGCTTCCCTGTCGAGCTTATTGACAAAGACAATCACCGGAGTACTTCTCATTCTGCAAACCTCCATCAGGCGACGGGTTTGCAACTCAACGCCTTTTGCGCCGTCAATCACAATGATGACGCTGTCGACGGCGGTCAGCGTACGGTATGTATCTTCTGCAAAATCTTCGTGCCCCGGCGTATCCAGAATATTGATTTTCCTGTTCCGGTATTCAAAAGTCATGACGGAAGTCGAAACGGATATTCCCCGCTGACGTTCGATTTCCATAAAGTCGGACATTGCCGATTTCCGGATTTTATTGGATTTTACGGCGCCCGCGACATGAATCGCTCCTCCGAAAAGAAGAAGTTTCTCTGTCAGGGTTGTTTTCCCTGCATCGGGATGGGCTATAACTGCAAATGTTCTGCGTCTTTCAATTTCCTGCTTAAATGTCATTCTACCGTACCTATCATATAAAAGGTAAGCTGTCTCTGTTTTGGAGAATTTGTTACCACTGTTGTACCATAGAATTTTTCGCCCAAATCGTTTGCCGTCAGTTCCAGACTTAGAGTCGCCGATTTTCCCGGCTTGATTGAAGTTGCGCTTATCGACGATTTCACGCAGTCGCAGTCGCTTGTAACTTTACGGATTATCAAATCTGTCTTTCCCTCGTTCTTAATCTCGAAAGTCCCTGTAGCCTTGCTTCCCTTATTGATTTTGTTAAACTGGTGATTGGTGTTTTCTGCTTTGGCTACGGGAGCTTTTTCAAGCTCGGCGGTGGTTAATGCCGAGAAATCTTCCTCGATATTGGCTCTCACCGTCAGGACGCCTTTGGACGATTTGACTTTGACCGTTATATTGTCGGTAACTGTGCCGAAATCCTTTTTCTTTGCCGCATTGTACGTGCACTGAATCATGCCTTTTGCGCCGGCAGGAATGCTGACGGGGTCTGCTTTTATGCTTATGTGAGCCGGCACATCCTCGAAATTAAGTATTGCGGGAGTTGTTCCCGTGTTAACGACTTCAAGGTTTTCGGTTCTTATCCCCGTGGAAGATACCTTGTACAGTTCCAAAGTGCTGTTTTTCATGCGTACTTTATCGACGGCAAAAGGATACTGCTCTTCGATGGTGAGTACTTTCGCCTCTACATTTCCCTTGATACTCAAAACTACACGGTTATTTTCCGCATTGGAAATAACCGTCAGGTTCTTATCAAAATAATTCGGACGTCCCGAAGGGTCGAATGTGGCTTTCACTTTTCCCGATTTGCCCGGCTGAACAGGCTCTTTGGTGTATTCGGGCGAAGTACATCCGCAGCTGGTCTCGACATTCTGTATGACCAGGGGGGCATTTCCCGTGTTTTTAAATGTAAAAACGTGTGAAACAGGTCCATTTGCTTCCTTCACATTGCCAAACTCATGCTTCACTTCCGAAAACTGTATTTTAGCCTGAGCAAATGCGCCAATACAGGCTAAATTTAAAAAAAACGATAATAATACTAACTTTTTCATGAATACTATGTATTAAATTTATATCAATCATTCAAAATATCTTCTGCATCCAGTATATCGCGCCTGAAAAGATGTGTACAAACAAAGGAAGCAGAAATCTGCTCCCCTTTTGTATGTAACTATTAACCAACCCAACAATTATGAAAAACACAATCGTCGGTTAGATGTAGCAACATCTAAAAGGTTTAACATTCACTTTCAAAACCGCCGCAAAGGTAAATAATATTTATTGCATCAACCGAATTTATCTTGAACTTTATTCAAAAAATTATCGAAAGCAACAGTATTCCATTTTATTAGAGTCTATTCCAAAATGTCGAACTGTTCAATTCCTTCATCAATTTACTCAAAACTACGTTTGGCTTTATTCAAGATCAAACTTGATTTTGACCATTGGTTTTTGTTGACATTTTGGAAGAAAATTCCTATCAAGGCTGGAGGTAAACGGTTTTCTATTGATATTAATTGTCCGTAGGACATCAATATCAATAGAAAACCGTTTATTTCCCGTCACAAGCCTTTTAAGGCTTGCACGCGATAGCAAGTGGTGAAATTGTTTACCGCACTCTCATCTGAATT
>JAIRZR010000305.1 GCA_031267155.1 Prevotellaceae bacterium
CATCATACACACCCGGGAGCAAAAAATCGTTGCCCTGACCACTCTGAAAGCCATCAACAGCCAACTGCCGGACAGTATCTTTTTCAGGGTAAACAAATCCTATATCGTGAATACCGGGCATATCTCATCATTAAACAGCTACGACATACAGATTGGCAAGTACGAAATTCCTATCGTGAATACTTACCGGGATGATTTTTTTTGAACGGTTTGTTTCCGGCAAATTGCTGAATGGAGACGGGTATCTCCGCCGACCGTCTCCGAAGCGCAGGCAGGGGACAGTCCTCGCCCGTCGCCGATAATGGCACGGACGAGGGACGGGCTAAAAACCGACGCGTCGAATTTGTAAAGATTAATAATTCAAGTAAAATGGAAATAATAGAAAGAATAGAAAGAATAAAAAGTATCCTGCTCAGCCCCAAAACGGAGTGGCAGACCGTCGAGGCGGAAAACGCGCCTCACATGAAAGTATTTACAACGTATGTCGTACCACTGGCATTGATACCTGCCATAGCCGCCTTCGTCGGTTACGGGCTGACAGGCTATTCGGTATTTGGAGTGCATGTGCATTCGGTTTCGTGAGGAATCCGGCAGGCAGCCGTTCAGTATCTTACGATGCTTGGCGGCGTGTATCTGACGGCGTTTGTCATCAGCGCCCTGGCGGAGAATTTCGGCGCGAGGAAGGATTTCGACCGCGCCTTTTCGCTTGGGGCATACTCCTATACGCCGATGTTTGTCGGGGGCGTGTTCTACCTTTTGCCCTCGCTTTCGTGGCTGGCTTCGCTGGCGGGACTGTACGGCCTGTACCTGCTCTACGCCGGTTTGCCAGCGGTAATGAAGGCGCCCGCCGAAAAGCAGAGCCAGTGCTTTGTGATCAGCCTGATAGTAATGGTAGCCGTATCGGCGGCGCTTTCGTTCATCCTGGCGATTTTAAGGTCGTTTTCATGTACAGAGGAAAGAAGATCGGCATTGAGAGCCTGGGCGATTCCAATTCGTATCATGGAGAATGACTGGAAGAACTGGCTAAAAATAATTGCGATATAATTGTTGGCGCTTCGCATAGAGGAGGGGAAACGTATGAAAATATCAACTATATTGTAAACGAATATGGGTATTATCCAGTCAAGGTAATTAGCTAAATGATTCTTGAAAAGGATAAAAAGGACGAAACACCGTACGACATTTGAAATAAGCGGATTGCGGAAGGTATAATCGGTTTAATAGATCATTTAATCAATCGGATATGAAAAAAGTCCATTTGTGTTTTAATTTATACATCTGGGGGCAAAATCCCTAGCCTTTAGGCAAAGACTTTAGTTAAAAAAAGCTTTGGAAGAGATGTTGCTTCAAAAGGGTCGGTTTCCGTCATTGCGAGGGCGCAGCCCGAAGCAATCCAGTGAATAACAGTATTCCGGATTGCTTCGCTTCGCTCGCAATGACGAAGTGAGGGACTTTTTGGACGCTCTCTACACAATAATGCACAATTGGGGGATGCGTAAGCCTTTAGTCGGCTTTAGGGACGTGAAATAAATAAGGTGTAACAGTTTCATGATACTGTGGACATAATGCGCATTGCGAAATTGCCCGTAGGGCATTAATATCAATAGAAAACCGTTTACCTTCAGCCACAAGCCTTTTAAGGCTTGCACGCGATGGCAAATGGCGGAATTGTTTACAAAATATCCTAACATTCAACCCCTAACGGGGTTGTGAAGATGTTTGGACAAATTTCTATTGATATTAATGCCTTGCGGGCAATCGGACATGGCAATTTTATTTCAGCAATTATATGTTATTTATTTTTCATCCCTAAGCCGGACGAGCCGGAAAAGCATTACTGCAAGAAGAAATTATTACCTTTGTCCCCTAAAACGGAATAATTATGCAAAATATAATTGAATCTCACAAAGACAAAATAAGCTGTACACTGTCAGAGTGGAAACAACTGTGAACGATATAAGCTTTTTTAAACACTGCCGTGAGGTGGTACACCGTGACGGGACAAAGTCAAACGAAATGGCCAGACTGAAAAAGGGTATTTACAGTCTGGGATATCTTGCCGATACCCTGAAATCCGCCAACAGAAGATATATTGAATTTATTTCGGCATTTGACAGCAGAGATGCCGGTCGAAAGAAACTCGAAAGTATCGGCAGACCGGTAACGGAAAACAGTCGAAAGTACAGAGGCTTTAACTTTTTCAGCGAAGATGACATGACAATACTGCCGGCAATACTTCGCGGAGAATTTAACATCAGCGGGTTCAGGAATAAAAACATTAAACTTCTCCTGAAAATGAACGCTGCAAAAGTCAGCCGCCTGATCAAGCGGTTGAGAGTACACGGACTGATCAAAAAAGCGGCCAGTTCCTACAAATATTATCTCACTGAACTGGGAAAGGAAACAATTGTTATGGCGCTTAAAATTAAGGAAACGGTGATCATTCCCGCTTTTAATTTTTAATTTCTTGCCAAATAATGTATTAATTTGACTTGTTAGATACTAATCCTGTTATATATTTCTTTAATTCTATTAATTCCGATTCGGACAGGACGTTGGCGATTCATTCCGAATTGCGGAAATATTCATACAGTTCCAGTTGCGAACGGCGCGATCTGTCTCCTTCCGTTTTCACGTAATTATTTTCCAGATCCCTGGCTTTTACATTATCGCTCCACTGAATATCAAATATATCCTTTAATGTTTGCTTTATTTTCTCATCGGAAACACTGATTCCGACTTCTATCCGGAAATTGAGGTTGCGGGGCATGAAATCGGCGCTCATAATGAACACATTTTCGTCCCCGCCATTATGGAATATAATCATGCGCGCATGTTCCAGAAACCTGTCCACTATACTGATAATCCTGATATTATGCCCGCCGTCATCTATTTGCATACAGCAGGCGCTCCTTACTATCAGACGGATTTCGACGCCTTCTCCGGC
>JAIRZR010000329.1 GCA_031267155.1 Prevotellaceae bacterium
AAGCAATGGGGACGGTCGAAGGCGCTGTATCACACCGGAGCATACGAGAGCGGCGCCAAAGCATACGCCCCGCTTTATCCGCGGCTGGCCGATCAACTGGATTTCCTGTTTGAATATGCACAATGCCTGTCAAAATCGGAACAGTACACCGAAAGCAACGCAGTACTGGAAAAAGCCGTCAAAATAAGATGTGACCCGATGCTCTACAACGTAATGGGCAAAAACTGTCAGGCGCTGAAACGGTATGCAGAAGCAGAGCAGTGTTTCCGCAAAGCGGCAAACATCGTACCCAGCCGTATCTATCCCTGGTATCTGCTGGCCAATCTCTATGTGGAAATGGGCGAAACGGAGAAAGCTCAGGAAACAGCCCGTATTGTACTGACGAAAGAGCCGAAAGTACAGTCGACAGCCGTCCGCGAAATGCGGGAGAAAATGAAAGAAATCGTTCAGGATTAAAGAAATCAATCATTCATCTATGGAAAAGATACATATCGGCAAATTGATACAGGCAAAAATAAAGGAAGAAAGGCGTTCAGCGGCATGGATGGCGGAGCGGCTGAACTGTCACCGCTCCAATATTTACAAGATCTATGAGAGTCCGGCAATAGATACCGCTTTATTACATCGCATCAGCCAGATACTCGAATACGATTTTTTCAAGCACTATTCCGAAGAGTTTGTATCGGAAAGTAATCGCAAAAATGAGTTGTCGAAAAATCCGCTACAAATTGTCGAAAAATCCGCTACAAAATCGTATTGAGATATCGGATATTTCATATTATTTTTGTTGCGTAATTATAAGAGTAAAATGTAAAATGAAAATAACAGGATTAAACAAACTTTCTATTTGGTGGTTGGGCAAGAACAACTTGGACAGGATTGTCTCCTGTCGCTTTTTCCCTTTGCGGCAGGAGACCGGATGGATATACAAAATTCATGACAGAGAAGGGAAATAAGAAATTCAAAATATTATTTACGAACAAATTTATTTTTTAGATATGAAAAAGAAAGTTTTAATTTTTATGATTGTGACGGCAGTCGTAGCTCTGGCAGGCTGGAATGTAAGCCAAAGTGGGAGCGAGATGGCTATGTCGGATGTAACGTTGAACGGGATAGAGGCGCTGGCCGTGGAATTGGATGATGTTATAGTTACATGCACTCCTCCCAGTACGACGGGCGGACTGTGTCACGAAGCGTATGGATGTAATGGTCATCCATGGTGTGGGTGTAGATATACAGGCAGCCAGTCTGATGTCTGCTATTATGGTTAGATTTTTTAATTCATGAGGGAGGGCATTGCCCTCTCTCTAAATTATATACAGATGAAACGAATGAAAACAAATTATTTTTTTCTTGTTATGGCTTTGTGTTGTATGTCATGCGCACAAAAGACGTCGAAGGAACAGGCCGGGTCGAATACGGAAATTCCGAACGATACGTCAACTTATTACGGGATCAAGAACAACATTATTCCGGTCGATTTCGACAAACCCGAGGTGCTGTCCGTTTTTGACTATTTCAAGTCCGTCGAGTTGATTCCGCTGGAAACCGGTGAGGACGTACTTATCGGTCAACTGCAAAAAATCATTCATTATCAGGACAGGTATTATACACTGGACAGGCAGCAGCATATTGTTCACGTTTTTGATGAAACAGGGAAGTTTGTCTTCAAAATTGACAGGCGAGGGCAGGGCCCCGGTGAATACCCGTCTCTGGATGATATTCATATAAGTCGTTTTACGGATCATTTGG
This sequence comes from Prevotellaceae bacterium, assembly GCA_031267155.1. Lineage (GTDB taxonomy): Bacteria > Bacteroidota > Bacteroidia > Bacteroidales > UBA932 > JAIRLF01. The sequence goes on from JAIRZR010000329.1 coordinate 1,753, forward strand.
AATTGCTTTGCGCAATGGGATTTGTATATGAGTATGATTTGTCGGGGGAATTTATCGAAATGACGCGGGTTACGAATGAATACCTGCGGGCCGTCCATGAATGTATTTCGTTAGACAAGAATACAATCTTGTTTTTTGCTGCATTTCATCATCCTTACCGGCTTGTCTATTATGACCGTCACAAGCAGCAAATAATACATGAAGATTTTGAAGAATCGGATATTTTAGGCGCCATGTTCAATTATAGCAGTTTTTACCGGTATAACGACAATTGGTATTTTTACCGCCCTTTTTGCCAGGAGGTTTATAAACTGGAAAAAAACAGGATGAAAACTGCCTATACATGGGACTTCGGCAAGTTCAATCGCGATTTCAGAGAAACTCATTTTTCCGTAGCGGCGCAAAATAACCCTTATACAAGATTCGACGAAATAAGCGCGCAGATTCCTTACTGGCTATTGGAGACAGGTGAAAATAATCGATTTGTAATATCCCGGATTAAGATAAATGGGGAATTTGCCAATTTAATATATGACAAATCTATTCAACAGAGTAAATATATTCCCCATTTTACGGAATCAGTCGATATTCTTCCCCTGACAGTAACCAACGAATATGTATTGAGCTACTGCAATCCGAGCGAATTGGAACAGTACGTCACGGAAGACATGCTGGATGATGAGAGCCGGAAAGTATTCAATGAACTGATACATGCGGACGCCAATCCCGTCATACTCAAATACCATTTCAAATGAAAACATGGCACATTATCTTGATTTTTGTTGTTGTCGGCAGTCTGATCGCATTAAATATCCGGCTGATGCATATTAACCGTCAGGTCAGGGAATCGAAAGGGCAGGATAAGATGCTGATAGAAACCCTGAACAGAGAGCTGGATAAAGTTAGCTATCTTCGAGAATTTGAATATCTATACAATGCATCTAAAGAAATGACTGTTTTCAGGCTGCAAAACGAATTGTATTCGCTGGCAAATAGAAAGGTTTATTTCGGCGCGGATAAAAGTAAAGTGTTTCCGATAGAAAGCTTTGTTAAACACCCCAAACTGATATTCGGTTCGTCGCAAAACATGTGTTCTCCCTGTGTTTACGCTGTTTTGGACAAACTGAAAGAAACATTTCCAAATTATGCGGAAAACGAAAATATTCTGTTTGTGGCCGATATCGAACAGCGCCTGAAAGAGAATTATCATCACAAAAAGGTGCTGAGTTTTTATCATGAAGAAGAATTTCCATTATATAAATCAGGCATGCCCTATCTCTTTGTTTTGGACGGGGATATGGAGATTAAAATGTTGTATATTACGGATAAGACAAGTCCCGATTTGACGGGAGAATATCTGGCGGTAATCAAAAAACGTTTTCCCGGTATTGAAAATTGAGGCAGAAGAACTTAAACACTCAATAAAAGGTAAATTTATATTTTATGGAAAATGGTCTGTAGCTCACTGTTCAAATATACCAAAAGCAAACGATTGATATGGATTTACTGTTACGTATATCCAAAATCTTGAAAACTGACTTCTTTAACTACTATTCCGATATTCTTCATACGGACATCAAATAAAACCGG
>JAIRZR010000151.1 GCA_031267155.1 Prevotellaceae bacterium
AATGAGAATGGGCTTGAATATCAGCACAAAAATCCCGAAGGGATGTTATTTTTATAGCAAAACAACAAACACAAACCTTACAAAACGCCGAAGGCGTGACATTATTGTAATTCATAAAACGGGACGTAAATTATTTTTTCAGCAGAATCAACATTTTTAACACCCCACCCTTCGGACTGTCACGCCTCAGGAAAACTTTGAACGAAATTTTTGAAACAATAACCGGATTTTTAACACCCCGCCCATTGGAGATTTTTATCGACAATCTTTGCTTTTTTCATTCTTATATCACGTTGTCAATAAATTTAACTATGTTTGCACTTTGAATTGACTATATAATATAGCATGTATATATAGCAAAGAACATGGAGAAATATGGAAAAAGATAGCATGCCTTCAAATGGAAGGACAGATAAAAAAACTGCCGGTTCGGGCGTATGGGAGATAAAAGACAGCTCCGAAAATGGCAGCGACATGCGCGAGCGCAGGCCGCGCAGGTCGGATTCTGAACAGGACAGAGATTCCGAACAGGACAGACCCCGCAGAAGAACTTCTTCCGACAGGGAAAACTATTCCGACAGACGCGAGCGCAGGTCGTATTCCGGCGACAGGGAAAGAGATTCCGAACAGGACAGACCGCGCAGAAGATCAGCATCTTCCGACAGGGAAAACTATTCCGACAGACGCGAGCGCAGGTCGTATTCCGGCGACAGGGAAAGAGATTCACAGGACAGACCGCGCAGAAGATCGGCATCTTCCGACAGGGAAAACTATTCCGACAGACGCGAGCGCAGGTCGTATTCCGGCGACAGGGAAAGAGATTCGCAGGACAGACCGCGTAGAAGATCAGCATTTTCCGACAGGGAAAACTATTCCGACAGGCGCGAGCGCAGGTCGTACTCCGGCGACAGGGAAAGAGATTCGCAGGACAGACCGCGCAGAAGATCAGCATCTTTCGACAGGGAAAACTATTCCGACAGGCGCGAGCGCAGATCGTATTCTGGCGACAGGGAAAGAGATTCGCAGGACAGACCGCGCAGAAGATCAGCATCTTTCGATAATGAAAACTATTCCGACAGGCGCGAACGCAAACCGCGCAAGCCGTATTCCGGCGATCAGGAAAGAGATTCGCGGGACAGGCCGCGTAAATATTCGTCGGACAGCACATTGCGTACACGCAAAAGCGCTGATTCGCAGTCCGGCAGTAAAGACGGATTAGTCAGGCTGAACAAGTTCATAGCAAATTCGGGGATATGCTCGCGAAGAGAAGCCGACGAGTATATCGTAGCCGGGCTTGTTACGGTCAACGGGCTGACAGTTACGGAGCTTGGCGTCAAAGTCAGGAAAGACGACGACGTCCGTTTCAACCAGGAACGCCTGAAAGGAGAAAGCAAGGCGTATGTTCTTTTGAACAAGCCGAAAAACTATATTACAACAACAGAAGATCCCCACGCGAAAAAAACGGTTATGGAACTTGTTGACAGCGTGTGCAAGGAAAGAGTGTATCCCGTCGGACGGCTGGACAGGAACTCCACCGGAGTACTGCTGTTCACCAATGACGGCGATTTGGCGGAGAAATTAACCCATCCTTCCTATAATAAATTGAAAGTGTATCAGGTGAAACTCGACAAAAACATTTCCAAAGCCGATTTAAAAGCCCTGACCGAAGGCGTTGAACTGGAAGACGGACAGGCTTTTGCAGACAGTGTCCATGTATCGGACACGAATAAAGCCGAACTTGGAATGGAGATACATTCGGGCAGGAACAGGGTTATCCGGCGCATGTTCGAAAAACTTGGATACGATGTAATTAAACTCGACCGGATTTATTTTGCAGGCCTCACAAAGAAAGGATTGAAGCGCGGAGAGTCCCGCCTCCTGACTTCCAGGGAAGTCGAAATATTGAAAATGGGAGCGTATGAATAAATCGACAGGCTTTTGCTTTTTTGGAACGGAAATTGTTGTATAAGCGTCGGCATAGCCTGCACAAGCAGGGCATTTTCATACAACATGTTAAATAAAAGCCGTTTGATGCGTTGGTTATGCAGTGGATATTTGAAATAATGAATTAAAGGATTGTTATTTTGGCATTAAATCATGTCATTTTGGCAGTCGGGAGGATTATATGGCTTTTGACAAGTTAGACAGAATATTTGTAACAAGTACTATGGGAGATAATATTGGTTTTATACCGCTGAATGAGGATATTTCGGAGAGTTTTACCGAAAAGGAGTTGCCGATGCCTTTGCCTGTGCTTGCCCTGCGCAATGCAGTGCTTTTTCCTTCGGTTGTCATGCCCATCACTGTTGGCAGGGACAAATCGATAAAGCTTATTCGGGAATCGTATTCGGGTTTAAGACTGATTGGCGCTGTCGGACAGGCAGATCCCAAGGTGGAAGAACCGGAGTACGGAGATTTGTACAGGATTGGCACGCTTGCCCGGATATTGAAGATTTTTGAAATGCCCGACGGGGCGATAACGGTTCTGCTGCAGGGACTGCAGCGTTTTGTGATTGACGACTTCGTGCAGCAGAATCCCTTTTTTGCCGCCTACGTCCGCACCCTGTCGGACTCCGAACCCCCGAAGTCGGACAAGGATTACGAGGCTATCATAGGAGCAGTTAAGGATTCGATATCCAGGATCATAAATTTTTCCTCGCATCTACCCCCCGAAGCTTCGTTTGCAATAAAAAATATCGAAAACAACAAGCTGCTGATAAACTTTGTCGCGGCAAATGTGGAATTTGAAAACCATACCGACAGGCAGAGCCTGCTCGAAATCGACGATCTGAAGGAACGGGCATTGAAGCTCATCGAACTGCTTGGACACGAGATTCAGCTGATGGAAATCAAAAACGATATCCAGCAGAAAGTCCGTTCGGAAATGGACCAGCAACAGCGCGAATATTTCCTGCACCAGCAAATCAAGACAATCCAGAATGAACTGGGCACCAACTCTCTCGACGGAGAAGGCGACCGTCTTGCCGAAAAGGCGAAATCGAAAAAGTGGCCTCAGTATGTGAGGGACGCCTTCGACAAGGAACTGAACAAGTTTGAGAAAATGAGCCCCATGGGCGGCGAGTTTTCCGTTCAGCTGAACTATCTGGAAATCCTGACCGACCTGCCCTGGGACGAATGTTCGAAGGATAACCTTGATCTCAGTCATGCAACGGAAGTTCTGGACGAAGACCATTTCGGTCTCGAAGAAATCAAGGAGCGGATACTGGAATATCTTTCCGTGATAAAACTCAAGGGCGACCTGAAATCGCCGATTATCTGCCTGCACGGTCCTCCGGGCGTGGGTAAAACCTCTCTGGGCAAATCCATTGCACGGGCTTTAGACCGCAAATTCGGACGGATATCGCTGGGCGGACTGCATGACGAAGCCGAAATACGCGGACACCGGAGAACATACATAGGCGCGATGCCGGGAAGGATTATACAGACAATAAACCGCTGCAAGACATCGAATCCCGTAATCATCCTGGACGAAATCGACAAGGTCGGAGCGGATTTCAAGGGCGACCCCTCGTCGGCTTTGCTCGAAGCGCTCGATCCTGAACAGAATTCCACTTTCAGAGACAATTACCTGGATATGGATTACGATTTGTCGCGGGTAATGTTTATCACGACGGCAAACCGTGTGGACACAATACATCCCGCCCTGCGCGACAGAATGGAGATGATAAACCTGTCGGGATATATCAGCCAGGAAAAAATGGAAATCGCAAAACGGCACCTGATACCCAAATCCATGGACGCTCACGGCATCAAACCGAAACGGCTGTTTTTCGAGGATTCCGCAATAGAAACGATTATCGAGGAATATACGCACGAATCGGGCGTCAGGAACCTCGACAAGCAGATTGCAAAGATAATCCGCAACAAAGTCAAGTCGCTTGCATTCGGCGAAAAGTTCAAGAAAAAAATCACTCCCGCAGAAGTGAAAAAGATCCTCGGCATACCGAAGATTAACAGGGAAATGGCAGATTCAAACAATTTTGTGGGGGTAACCACGGGTCTGGCATGGACGGAAGCAGGCGGAGAAATCCTGTTTGTCGAAGCAAGTTTAAGTCCCGGAAAGGGAACCCTGCAGATTACGGGAAATCTGGGCGATGTAATGAAGGAATCGGCAATGATTGCGCTGGAATATATCAAGGCTCATGCCTCCGAACTGAATATCAGCGAAGAACTGTTCGAAAAGAAAAACATTCATATTCACGTTCCCGAAGGAGCAATCCCCAAGGACGGTCCATCTGCCGGAATCACGATGCTGACGTCTATTGCATCGATTTTTACCGGAAATAAGGTGCGGAAGGGAATTGCAATGACGGGCGAAATAACTCTTCGCGGAAAAGTGCTGCCTGTCGGCGGGGTCAAGGAAAAAATACTTGCCGCCAAACGCGCAGGCGTCTCAACAATAATACTCTCTGCCGACAACAGAAAGAATATCGAAGAAATCAAACAGGAATATCTCGAAGGTCTGACATTTAAATATGTAGAGACAATGATGGAAATGCTTGAGACCGCTCTGGAAAGTAAATAATCCGTAATACTATCAAGGGATGCGAAATAAATAAGTCTTTTAGGATTGAACATGAAGGCGGCATGTTGGTAGAAGACAGCCGCAATTCCCCCTCAGAGACCGTAATTATAATGACACCTTTTATTATATCCTGAAAAGCGTCATTTCGCTTGCAGTTTAGGTACGGAACGTTTATTTATAATGACGCTTTTTGTAAGTAGCACATTAATGGGCTATTTATGACTGGGAGGATTTTCGTCATTGCGAACGCAGTGAAGCAATCCAGAGAGTAGCCTGTTTCTGGATTGTTTCACTGCGTTCGCAATGACGAACAATGATGATTTGCTTCGATTTATGATAACGCCTTTTGTTATGTCCTGATTAAACGTCATTTTGCTCTTAGTTACGGTACGAAACGAACACTCGCAATGACGCTTTTCGTAAACAGCACATTAAGAGGTTTTTCTGGATTGCTTTACTTCGTTCGCAAATTTAACTGCCACGCCCAATTGCCCGTCAGGGCATCCATATCAATAGAAACAGGATAATACACACACCACAACCCCGTTAGGGGTTGAATGCCGGGACATTTTGTAATTCGGATGAGAGTGCGGTAAACAATTT
>JAIRZR010000363.1 GCA_031267155.1 Prevotellaceae bacterium
TCCTCCCTTTCTGAAAGTATCAGGGATACGTTTGGACTTACCGTCAATATACCTCGAATCGGTCATATACATAGCAGTAATTATTCTCGTATCGCTGACAGTTTTCTTTTTGACGCTCGTACTCTTTCGCCGCAGCACGCTCAATGCGGGCATACACAGCAACAGAAAGATACTGCGCAGGACCTCGACTGTCGTTCAGTTAATAATCAGTATCGTATTTGCATTCTGTACGCTCATCATCCTGAAGCAGATGTATTACCTTCACAATATTGCCGATTTGGGATTTTCATTCAAAAACAGCGGCGTAATGGAAATAAATATAAAGTCCGAAGAAATGACAGTATTGAATGATAAAATCAAACAGATACCTGAAATAAAAGAAGCGCTGTACGAATATAGCCCCTTGTTGCCCCTGGTTGGTGGAGGGTTTGAGTCAATAGATCGTTGGGACGATAAACATAAAGATGCCAAAGAGGTAGATGTGGTAGTAAGTGAGATTTCGGAAGAATATATGAAATTCTATGGACTTGAACTGATTGAAGGAGAATCTTTGAAAGATAACGGCGATGAAAAGTATGTGTTAATAAACGAATCGGCGGCAAAAGCTTTCGGATGGTACAAATCTGCAGGGAAATCGTTTGGTTATAATAGTAAGTACATGGTGAAGGGCGTAATAAAAAATGCATACAATTTATCGCCAACAGTTACACCATACCCGGTTTTGTACACCTTCACCCGTAAGAACTCCCTCAGAGGATATATAATGTTCAAATATAACGAAGGAAACTGGAAAGCCTGCGTGGGAAAAATCAGAAAAATCGTAGAAAAGGAATTTCCAAACAGGTATTCTACATATTACAATGCAGAAGAGGCATACAACAGTTATCTGAAATCGGAAAATGCCCTGCTTGCGATACTTACCGTCGTTTCACTCGTTTGCCTGACGGTCTGCGTTTTCGGCTTTGTGTCTATGGTATCGCTTACCTGTGAGGAACGGCGCAAGGAAATTGCTATCCGCAAGGTGAACGGAGCAACAATCAAAGATATTCTCGACATATTTTTCAAAGAACATCTGAGTTTGCTTGCTGTCGGCGCATTAATCGCATTTCCGGTGGGGTATATCATAATGAAGCGCTGGCTTGAGAATTACGTGATACAAACCGAGATAAGCGCATGGATTTATGTGTCAATATTGCTCGCTCTGATGCTTGTTATTATTATGTGCGTCGGCGGACGGGTCTATAAAACAAGCCGCGAAAATCCAGTCAATGCGTTGAACAGATAACAGATAACAATTAATAATTAGATAAACATGATAAAGCATTATTTAAAAGTAGCGAGAGCGTCCAAAAAGTCCCTCCCTTCGTCATTGCGAGCGAAGCGAAGCAATCCAGAATACTGTTACTTACTGGATTGCTTCGGGCTGCGCCCTCGCAATGACGGAACCCGACCCTTTTTGGACACTCTATATAAATCAGACGCTATGAAAAAAAACATTATAATATTTATCGTTCTGCTGTTTGCCTCGTGCAGCAAAGACGAATATACGGAGCCTGTCAGGGCGGAGCGTACAGTCATTGCCTATATGGCAGCGGATAATGATATGTCGGACGTCGTCCCTGTCGATCTTGAGGAAATGAAACGGGCTTACAGGGAAACCGGAGTCAATCTGCTTGTATTGATGGATATGTCAAACGAAACTCCATATTTGCTGAAAATAACCGAAAATGGCGAGCAAAAGATAAAAACATATCAGGAGTTTAACTCTGCCGATCCTGCCAGTATGAACAAACTGCTTGGAGAAATCATAGAAATGTATCCCGCCGAAAGTTACGGTCTGATACTCTGGTCGCATGGCACGTCATGGCTGCCTTCCGGTGTGCAGTTGAAATCGTTTGCGCTTGACGGTAACAGGCAGATGAACATTCCCGATTTGGCGGCGGCTTTGCCTGTTAAATTCGATTTCATACTCTTCGACGCCTGTCTGATGGGAGCCGTCGAAGTGGCGTACGAACTCAGGAACAGCGCCGATTACATCATTGCTTCACCGACGGAAATAATAGACAGTGGGTTCCCATACGATGAAGTTGTTCCCGAACTTCTCAAGCCCTCCGTCAACCTTAGCATGGTCGCCCAAAAATATTTTGATTATTACAATGCTTTGGATGGCGATTATCGCTCGGCAACTGTAAGCCTGATTGACACAAAAGAACTCGAAAATCTCGCAAAACTTACAGCGGAATTAATCTCCGGAAATGAAATATCTGAAAATTTCGACAGAACGGAAGTACAGCGTCTGGATGTGTATGGGGAACAGTACACTTTTGATTTTGCGGATTTTATAAATAGAGCATTTCCTTCAGCGAACAGGGATGCATTTATGGCGCAGTTGGGCAAAACGGTATTATACAGGGCGCATACCCCCGCATTTCTCAACGAATACCGGATAGAGACTTATTGCGGTCTCAGCTGCTATATACCTGCATCGGGTCGAACTGATTTAAACGCTTATTATCAGTCGCTGCAATGGTACCGCGACAGCGGATACGAAGTAATTTTGAATTTTGAATTTTGAATTTTGAATTTTGAATTTTTTTAAACAAATATGTGAAAGATGAAAAAATTACTGTTATTAATTATTTGTGTTTTATGCTTTTCATGTTCGGAGAAATATTCTCCTGCAATAGAAACGGTTTTAAAACAGGCTGGCGATAACCGTTCGGAACTGGAAAAGGTTTTAAAACATTACGGGAAAAAGCCTGTGGACAGTCTGAAATTTCGTGCAGCCGAGTTCCTGATAGCGAACATGCCGGATAAATATTCCGTGGAATACAATGTCCCGTTTGAGAGTCTGATGGCATTTCTTGAGCGTATGAAGGGAGTGGAGAGTCAGCGGGCAGTTGACAGGGCTTACGGATCGATGGAGCCTGTAACAAGGGAAGATGTGAAATATATTACAGGCGATTACCTGATTCGGAATATAGAACTGGCGTTCAAAGTCTGGGAAGAGCAGCCCTGGGGCAAAGACGTCCCGTTTGATGTTTTCTGCGAAGAGATACTGCCATACAGGGTGGCTAACGAGCCTTTGGAAAACTGGCGCGAAAAAGTACTTGCGAGTTTTGCCGTACTGAACAGTTCGTTTAAAGATCAGCCCGGGATAACAGTCGTCGAAGCCTGTCTTCAGACTAATTCGCAGCTTCCGGATTTCAGGCTGTCAACAGATATTCCGGACATGAACTATTCCATGTTTATGACAGTGAGAACCGGCATGTGCGACGAAATGACGGCGCTGGCTCTTTTCACAATGCGTGCGCTGGGTATCCCGGTATCAAAAGATTACACGATGAAATGGATCGGCCAAAATGTTGGACATGCGTGGAATTCGGTTTATGCCGGTCCCGGCAAGCGTGTCTCCTTTATGGGAACAGATGCCAATCCGGAGAGGATAGATATGTTCCGTTCCATGCCTGTATGCAAAGTTTACCGTCTGACATTTGCAAAACAAAACAGTATCAATGCCGATGAAGCCGATATTCCTCCCTCCCTGCGCGACCGGTATATGAAAGACGTTACGCACGAATATTTTACGCCCGATACCCTTTTCCCCGGCAGGGGCGGCTGCAAGGCTGAAATTCCCCTCAAATACTGGCCGTCCAAAAACACGGGCTATGCATATATTGCTGCCAAAGGACAGGATACATGGAACATTGCAGCCTGGGGAGAAATCGGCAGGGAAACTGTCAATTTCGGTACCGCAGGTAAAAATATCATATACCTGCCCCTGTATTATGCAGATAATATCCTGACGCCTGCCCATTATCCCTTTATGCTTGACAGTGACGGCAGTATCCGTATCTTTGAACCTGACACATGCAATTACCGACAATTCAGAGCGACAGAAATATTTCCTTCGTCCGGCTACAATTTCGTAAGCCGAATGGTGAACGGCGTCTTTGAAGGAGCAAACCGGAGCGATTTTTCCGATGCAAAAGTGTTGCATACTGTAATAAAAATGGATGGGGCACGTTTTCATTCGACAAAAATTCGAAGTTCGGAACCTTACCGCTATGTCCGTTATCTTTCACCTGCACACGGTTACGGCAATGTGGCTGAAATAGTATTTTATAATGATAAGGGAGAAAAGCTTGGCGGCGCTCCGTTTGGCTCTCCGTGTCAAAATTCCATGGCTTGCGACATGGCGTTTGATGGAGATATCCTTACGTTCTATGATGCAGCAGAAGCCAGCGGTTCGTATGCAGGTCTGGATTTGGGCGAACCTCAAACAATAGCTGAAATCAGATATCATCCACGTATTGAAGACAGTTTCATTTATGAAGGATACATGTATGATTTATTTTACTGGGAAGGCATGGACTGGCAGCTGTTTGAACAGCAGACGGCAGCAGATAATTCTCTCGATGTGCGGATTCCTGCTAATGGAATGTATTATTTAAAAAATGCTACAACAGGTAAACCCGGCAAGTGGTTTACACTGGACGAAAACGGAAAACAAATATGGTTAAAAGGTTATTAATTTAATTAAAAAGTAATTGAAATTATGAAAACATACAGGAATTATTGCTTATATGTACTTTTACTAATGTCGGCAGTACAGACATCAGCACAAAAAGATGTAAATTCGCGTCCGGATTCGAGTTTCATATTCGATAAGGAAAGTTTCCTGACAGGAACTTTGGACGATGATCTCGGACATCAGCAGACGTTTACAGTATATCGAGACAGTTCATTGATAATGGACTTGACAAAAGACAGCGTTTTTATAAAAAGCATGCAGGAAAAGGGATATTTTAGTTTGCAGGAAATGATAGAAAGAGCAGATGATAAATATCAGCTTGTTGACTCTTATTGCTTTATAGAGTGGGGAGGAAGGAAATTAGCTTCATTGGTAATTTCTCTTTTCAGTAATGAATTTCCAGATTTACGTACGGAAGAGCATTTTCCGCTATTAGCGCAAAATGCGGAAAGATGCATAAGCCTGTATTCGGAGTCTTTGACAAAAATAATTGACAGTTATTATGATTACAGATCCAGTTCTTCGAGAACCGTATTTTCCGATACTGTTTACAGCGGTTATCTCAAGCCTGAAAAATTACAGACAGTCTCTCAAAAACTGTCATTTCTTGCAGGAGCTATGCTTCGCTACTTGCATAAAGATGAGAAATCGGAAAGATATGTTTTTACCATGCACAATTCATTAAGTAAAGCCAAACTGTGTTTCGAGCTTTTAAAAGCGTTTGACTGTAAAAATGTAATATACGAACGCATTGAGGATTTTAGTAGCGCTGTCCATACGGTATATTTTGAACCGTCGGAAACAATCAGTAAACTTATCGAAAAGGTAAAAGCGATCAGGGAAAAACTTGAAAACAACGAAACGGTCGAACCATTATGACAGGATTTGAAGTATATTTTAAAGATGAAGTTATACTCGCATCAGTGAATAACAAAGGCATAGTAGCTATAGCTGTTACTCATGAAAAAATTGATATTGTCAATTCGGTTTCTCGCGAACATATAACGAAACATATTGAAGACGTGGATAAAATAATTATAAAAATTGTTGATATGGAACAAAATTCGGAAATAATTAATTCGGAAATAATAAGTTCGTATATCAATGAAGATATAGATACCTATTATTTAAATGCTTATTTTTTTCTAAAAAAAGAATTGGAGGAGGAAGGTTTGTTATGAGAGGATTTGAAATAAAGTTCGGAAATAATACGATAAGAATTGCAGAAAACGAACAAGTGTCTATTATGATCGAAAAAATTTATGATCAATTAAATTTTCATTGTGGCGGATTCATTACTGACAAAAATATCCATCTTTCATGGTACCACGGAAATCTAAAATTAGGTGATGAAATTATAATTGAAAGAAAAGAATTTGAAGAAAGTTCCGAACCAATTATAACAAGCGAGGTATCGGGTTTGACTGCTGAAGAATTGGCAGAAAAGAAATTAAAGGATTTTCGCGTATTGGAAAATCAATTAAAAGAAAAAGGTTTAATATGACACTTGAAAAAAAATACTTGCCGAAAGTCTGTCTATCCGTGAATATAAATCAGGTAAAAGTGAAAGTTTTAAAAAAAATGAAAAAGTTAATATTTGTAACCGCATTGATACTATTATGCAATACCGGCGTGAAATCACAACAAATACCGCAGCAACTGTGGGATTCGGAAGATTTGGAAAAATGGACGCGAAAAGAAATGGCAAATACAGTAGACTGGCTCTACGACAATTTCAAGGATTTTGACAGGGAGTGTTTCTTGACAGGTACTTTGGATGACAGCTACGGACATTATCAGACCTTTACCGCAAACAAATCGGGCGATGACATAAACGATAAGGTGAAATGGCTGTTTAGAAAAGATTTGAAGTTTGTGCCGGATACCGTGAGACGCCAGCGTATCACAACTTACGGGAGGCGCAGCGATCTTGTGCTGTTTGTTACGGCGCTGTTTAAAAACGATTATCCCGATTTGCGAGCGCTTCGTGTGTGTCCCGTCTCTCCTCTTGTACGATATTACGGCAGTGAAGTAAAGACTGCTCTCGACCCCAAAGATCCGGTTTTCAATTACACAACGGGGTTTGAGATCGAACTTTTATCGTCTTCTTTGGCAAAAACCGTAGCAGGGTATTATAATTTCGATTATGACAAAGTATCGGACGTTTCTTCGGGTGGCGATATTGGATACCCCGGAGTTATCAAAAAGGAAAAAATAGCGACGGAAGCGCAAAAAATGTCGTTTCTGGCAGGCGTTTTTATGCGTTATGAATGTATCGCCCATCCGGACGACAGCATCAGGCACACAATTTTGATACGCAATTCGCTCAGTACGGCAAAAGAATGCGTTGATATTCTAAAGGAATTTACCTGTAATAATATTAGAATAATTCCAACGGGATATACTACAAAACATAGCGCAGGACATGTCGTCTTTGACGCTTCGGATAAAGTTAGAGACCTTATATCCCTGGTACATGATTTGTATAAGAAAACAGGAAATGTAATAGTCCTTAATGAAAAGGGGATTCCCCTATGGGAAAAATAAAGGAGAAACGGTTTAAATTTGCTTATAATTCAAGTTGGGGACTTGAGTGTCTCCGACATTAAAAAAGAAAAGGAAAAATGAAAAAGAAAAAGTGATTTTTTGCAACGGCATTGATGCTATTATGCAATATCTGCGTAATATCGCAAATAGTGGATTCGGAAGAATGGGAGCAGGAGAGACTGTTAAATGCCGTAGACTGGCTTTACAACAATTTCAAGGATTTTGACAGGGAATGTTTTCTGACAGGCACTCTGGATGACAGCAACGGACATTATCAGACCTTTACCGCAAACAAATCAGGCGATGACATAAACGATAAAGTGAAATGGCTGTTTAGAAAAGATTTGAAGTTTGTACCGGATACCGTGAGACAGCAGCGTATCACAGCCTACACGTGGCGCGACGGGATGCTTGCGCTGCTTGTTACAGCGCTGTTTAAAGACGATTATCCCGATTTGCGGGTACTTCGCGTGTGTTCCGTCTCTCCCTTTTTACGATATTACAGCAGTGAAGTAAAGTGCGCTATTGATCCCGAAGATCCGGTTTGCGGTTACACAGCGGAGATAGAACTTTTATCGCTGTCTTTGACAAAAATCGTAGCATCTTATTATAATTTCGATTATGACAAAGTATCGGCTGTTTCTTCGGGCGGCGATATTGGATACCCCGGAATTATCAAAAAGGAGAAAATAGTGACGGAAGCGCAAAAAATGTCGTTTCTGGCAGGCGTTTTCATGCGTTATGGATGGGATAAAAGTACGGATGACAATGGCAGATATTCGCTTTATATACCCAATTCGCCCAGTACGGCAAAAGTGTGCGTTGATATTTTACAGGAATTTGCTTGCGACAATATTGAAGAAATTCCAAAAATAAGTATTGACGATTCCGAAGGACATATCGTCTATCGCGCCTCGGATAAAATTAGAGATTTTAAATCACTGATATATGATTTATATGTAAAATTAATGTAATGATTGCCGGAATAGATAAATAAATATGATATATCACTACTTCAAAGTCGCCTTCCGCAATATGCGGAAATACAGAAACCAGACGCTTGTAAGCGTCGCTGGGCTGGCTGTTGGTTTCGTTTGTTTTGCCATGGCAACGCTTTGGATACGGTACGAAATGACGTACGACAGTTTCCATAAAAACGCTGACAGGATGTATTGTGTATATATGCCTGACATTTTTTCTCCAACAGGAATTAGAAGAGGAAGAGATGGTGTTTCCAGCTATTTTACAGGACAACTCAAATCTACCTTCCCTGAAATAGCAAACGCAACTACAGTCTATCCTGTAAATATGGATTTAGAATATGAAGGAGTCAATCATAAAGCCGATATGCTCTTTGTTGATTCGTCATTTTTCAGCATGTTCGACGTCAGGATTGTTGAAGGCAGCATTGATTTTCTGATATCCGAAAATCCTGAAAATCCCGACAGCATAAGCAAAAGAAAAGTAGCAATTACCCGTGAGAAGGCATTACAGATGTTCGGGAACGAAAGTCCTGTAGGCAAAAAGTTTGGAATGAACAAATATTATTATTATGAGATTTGCGCTGTAGTAAGCAGTTTGCCTGAACATAGCAATTATCCGTTCGATTTTCTGCAAATTTCGAATGGCGGACATGCTCTTGTCGAACTTGTTCCCGGCATTGACATGGAAGCGTTTGAGAAAAAACTCTATGAATACGACTTTCCGCAAACTGGCTTCCACAATATTAAAAACATAAGTCTTACTTCGCTTACTTCGGTGCGGTACGAAGAAGCCGACATCGAAAGAGAGGTCAAATTTCAGCACATTATTATTTTTGCCCTTGCCGGTTCGCTGCTGATACTGTGTACGCTGTTCAACTATCTGACACTGTTTGTGAACCGTTTCAGGATACGTCAGCGGGAGCTTGCATTGCGGACAGTTTACGGAGCATCGGGGCGGTCGCTGTTTGCCATGCTGTCGGTCGAATTTATCATGTCGCTGATTGTCGCGCTTATACTTGGTTTAGCGTTCATTAATATTGTCAATTCGCCTTTCCGGGCAGTGTCCGGCGTCAAATTGGAATTGTCTGCAATATATCTTGAATCAACAGTATATATCGCTGTAGTCATTACAGTAGCCTTGACAGCCTTCTTCTTGACGCTCGCGATATTCCGCCGCCGCACGCTTAATGCGGGCATACGCGGCAACAAAAAGATATTTCGCAAAGCCTCGATTGTCGCTCAGTTAATCATCAGTATTGTATTTGCATTCTGTACGCTCGTCATTCTTAAACAGATGTATTATTTGCACAGTAGCGATTTGGGTTTTTCACTCAAAAATCGCGGTTCGGTAAATATGGGGGGAGTAGATTCCGAATCGACAGAATTGAAAATATTGAATGATAAAATGAAACAGATACCTGAAATAAAAGAAACCATACTTGAAGATCTTCCCCTGTTGCCAATACGTCACAGATCCAGTAGAAAAATATTCGAATGGGACGGTAAACAGGGAGATGCAGAAATAGATATCGAATCCAACCAGATTACAAAACAGTATGCCAAATTTTATGAATTTGAACTGATTGAAGGAGAATATTTGAGCGATGAGGATGATGAAAAATATGTGCTGATAAACGAATCGGCGGCAAAGGCTCGAAGTTCCACCTGTTTTTCCGAAGCATTTTTCTGCTGTTCCGGGATTTTAGACACAATAGTCTGACCGTCTCTTTGACGAAATACTAGTAAATCGCCAATCTTCCCACTCAATCCGTGGGTTACTACATTACCTTTCTGTTTTGCCATGATTTTAAAAATTTAAATTTAACATAAATTGATACTATATTATACATATTTGAATAATTTACAGATTGATAAATATTTTTTGGAAAATATATGAAATGCCAATCGCCGGTATCGAAATACGATATAAAAACGATATGGAAATCGGAATATTTTTACGTAACTGCTTGTCTCTCTCTCTCTCTCTCTCTCTCTCTCTCTCTCTCTCTCGGCGTAGTCTTTGCTGTGTCATGCTTGCTAAGAGCAGGCCCTGTGTAGAAAATGCACCTCCACCGACAAGCCCCAACGGGGCGGAATCAGGTTTGTTTCATTTGATTACGCCCTTGCAGGGCTTAGCGTTTGTCGGGTATTTATTCCATAGGGCTTTGCCGGCGTTGCCCTGTGCTGTTGATTATCGGGCTTTCAGCCCTTAACTTGACGACATTGGGCTTTAGCCGACGGTAAACCCTTCGCTTTCAGGCGAAGGTAGTTTAATTCCCTTTCTTATCCAGGGTATCATTGATTTTTTGTAAAATATCCTGCAAATGATATTTCGAAAGGCCTTTTTGCGAGCCTGCAGCCTTCTTTATATCCTTTTTGAGAGAAAGCAGATGGGCGCGCGTCAAACTGGAAGCGTCCGAATTTACCGTTTTCAATAAATTGAGTGCATTTTCGATGTACATCTTCTGCAAATTCCGTCGAGAAATATCTATTGTCTTGCCGGAATAAAGCTCGCGCCATACGCTTTTCTTCAAATCGTCCAGAAACTCGGAAACCGGATATGTTTTCGTATTCCTGTTCAACTCTTCAGTCTTAATCATTCTGTTCAGCATGTCCGAACTTTGCAGGCGGGACAGCGCCATTGACTGACACATTGTGATGAACGAAGAAATATTGAAGCCCGTAAGCGAAATAATACTGTCGTTGATCAGCCATGCGGGAGTAGTGAAAAGATATGTATCCAGGAACTGCATGGCTTCCTTTTGCCTGTCATATTCAACAGGTTCATAGACGCTGCCGGATTCCTCCACGTTTTTCGGAGTATGATATTCGCCTCCCACATTTTTGAGCACATGCATAGTGTATCGCCTGTATTGCGTCAGAAGTTCGCTGTACATGTCTCTAAGATATTCATAATCGTCGTTTGGTTCCCGTGTCCAGTTTTTCAGATTTGGCAGTATCCGCTGCAGGTTTTTGATTCCGTAAACGCCTGCCTTCATGGAATTGTCTCCCAGATCTTCATTTTGCGAACGCGGGTCGAGAGCTTCGCTTTCGTTTCCGAAAAACAGTTTACCGTTTGCGCTTAATCTGTCAACAGTCAATTTGTTGAGATATGGGATTTCCGCATCCGGACTGTCAAACTGCGGCAGCCATTTATATCCCCATTCGATAGCCCACCTGTCATATTCTCCGATACGCGGGAACAGTCCCTTTTCGGATATGCCGTCTTCCGGCTGGGCGATGTAATTGAAACGGGCATAATCCATTATGGAAGGTGTGTGTCCATATTTTTCGACATAAGCCCTGTCCCTCAGTTTTTCCACCGGAACGGTCGAGCTTGAGCCGAAATTATGCCGCAGTCCCAAAGTATGTCCGACTTCGTGCGATGATACAAAACGGATCAGCTGTCCCATCAGCTCGTCGTCAAACTGCATTTTTCGCCCTCTGGCGTCCACCGCTCCGGTCTGAATCATATACCAGTTGCGCAGCAGGGACATGATATTGTGATACCAGTTGATATGCGTTTCCATAATTTCGCCGCTGCGCGGATCGTGCACGTGCGGGCCGCTCGCATTTGGAATGGACGAAGCTTTGTAAACTATCACATTATGACGCGCGTCGTTGATATTCCATGTCGAATCGTTTTCGGGAGCCGGCAAACCCTGTATCGCATTTTTGAAACCTGCCTGTTCGAAAGCTTCCTGCCAGTCGTTCACTCCGGCAATCAGATAGGGAACCCACTTTTTTGGCGTAGCCGGATCGATGTAATATATAATCGGCTTTGCAGGCTCCACAAGTTCGCCCCTTAAATATTTCTCCCTGTCCTCGTCCTTAGGTTCCAGACGCCAGCGCGTAATCACAGCCTGTCCCTTTATGCCCTGAGGATTGGCGTCGAAACTCATAAACCTTCTGGCAAAGAATCCGACACGGTCATCCATGTACCGCGATTTCATCGGAATCTTCGGTAAAAGCAGCATTGAACTGTTCAATTCGTAGGAAACAGGCAGGGAAGACGCTGTGGTATTGGGCGCTGCCACCTTCGCGTACGTGCGTACCGTATGTATTTCGATATTGACGGGATACGGTTTGATGGATGCTACGTATGACTTGTCATTCTGGACGGCTCCGATGGAAAAATTTTTCTTTGCTCCCGGGCTGAAATAAAATATCTCGTTTTCTCCCTGCAGAAAACTTGTTACATCAATTATATACGATTTCGATTTGGCAGTGTCCGCTCCGTATGCCTTTATCGGGAACGAGGCGACAATGGCCTGCAGATTCGATTTGACGACCGCCCTGTACATGCCGTTTTCCGTAGTGTCGGACGAATTTTCGGAGAAATTCATCCGTCTCATAAAGATGCGGTTAAGCGGCCCCATGTCGAAACGGATTACGTTTTCGGAAATGTGGTCTCCGGCGTATGCGTGCATTTCCGCCGCCGATTTCGCAATTCTGTTGACAACCAGTATATCCCGGTTCAACAGTGTATCCGGGATTTCAAAAAAGAACTGTTCTTTAATCCTGTGGACTTTAAACATCCCGAGGCCTGTAACAGCTTCTTTGGTAATTACATCCTTGTATGGTTTAGGATCGTCGGAATTTGCTTTTTTCGGGGCATCCGTTTTTACTGTATCCGTTTTTGCAGACGGAGTTTTCTCTTTTGGCGCTTTCTGAGCGTGTGCAGCTACTGAAAAACTCAGTATCAGCGTAAGTAAAAGTCTTAATTTGAACATATTGCTTTATTTTTGTAAAGTTATTTATTGATGCAAATATAGGAAGTATTTTATCAAATGAAAACTGTTCTGCAAATGCCAATTTTGTAAAGTTCCATTCCCGGAACTTCGATTTTGATTTAAAAATATATTCAGGGAGGAACAAAAGGGTCATTTTGCCGGCAGAGATTGCGGGTTAAGCCCGCAATGACGGACACAAACGTCCACTGTTTCAGGACATGACTGTGTTGGATATATTGAGCGATTTTATTTCAGCAATTAAATTGACGCCATTGAACATTTACATGTTATTTATTTCGCCTCCCTAAATTTTTCTTGCATATTAAATTTTATTATTAATTTTGCACCCGTAAATCATATCCGGAAAAAGTAATTTAGATAAACGGTTTTTAAAATGAAATGTTTAAACTCAAATGGAAGAACGGGAACAAAAGCGGCAATTTTCAACCGCCTGAAAAACATTGAATATTCCGGCATGATTTTTTTGAACATATACATATATATAATATGTAAGCTTCCCGCCCGCGGCGGCAGACTTGCATATAGTATATGCAAGCGTCTCGCCCACACGGTAAACGACCAGTATATAGTATATACAAGCGTCTCGCCCACGGTAAACGACCAGTATATAGCATATACAAGCGTCTCGCCCACGGCAAACGACCAGTATATAGCATATACTGGCGTCTCGCCCACGGCAAACGACCAGTATATAGCATATACAACACTGTCGCTGGAAATGTAAATTAAATAAAAAGTTATGATACATCTAAAACTTGCTTTAAGGACACTGATACATTACAGAATGTACTCTGTCATCAACATGGCGGGCATGGCTATAAGTCTTGCCTGCGCGATAATCATTGCCCGTTACGTTCACAGCGAACTGACGGTGGACGGTTTCAACACTAAACTTGACCGGATTTACATGACGACAAGCGAAGATTCCAACAGTACGAGGGGGCCGAGAATTTACGGCATTTCCAATCCCAACAGGGAAAAGAACTTCGTCGATCTTTCCGCGAATCCGGGAGTTGAAAAACATGCTCCTTTCGTATGTTTCGACAATGAAGACATTGTAGTCGAAAATCAGGCGTACAGCATGAGAGCGCTGGTGATTGATACGGTTTTCATGCAAATCCTCGACTATCGCGTGATTGCCGGAGTAAACAACATTCGCCGTCCGGAAGACGTACTCGTCACGGAGGCATTCGCTGCAAAGGTTTTCGGCAACAAAGATCCGCTGGGAAAAACCTTCTCCTATCCTGCCATCCGCCGGACGCTGACCGTTGCCGGAATCATCCGCACGCCGGCATACAAAAGCGTACTTTCATTCGACATGCTTGTATCCTCGCAGCTTGCCGAACGCTGGGGACGCATGCCGCAAAGCCTGATACTGCTGTATCCGGGAGTAGATTACCGGAACATCAACCGGCAGTACAGCGGATTTATGGAAATGAGCATATGGGGATACGGCGTCAAATATCAGCTTATTCCTTACAGGGACATATATTTCAGCAATGTAAGGGATCATTTCGATTTCCTGATACGCGGCAACTCCGTATATGTATTCATTCTCTCGGGCATAGGGATACTGCTGCTGCTGACGGGTCTGGTAAACTGCATCAATATCCATTCGGTGGTGATGACACGCCGGAACAGGGAACTCGGCATGAAAAAGGTATTCGGAGCCGAAAGCTACAGGATATTCATACAGTTGCTGATTGAAAACCTGATACTGACCGGTCTGTCGCTCGTTATTGCCTTCCGGCTTGCCGGCGCTCTCAGTCCCTTTATGGAAAACACACTTGGCGTGACGCAGTATCCCAACCTGCCGTTCGACCTCTGGCTCAGTCTGGCGCTTGCCGTGACGCTTCCCATCCTTGTGAGCATTATTCCCTTTCTTCGCTACCGGTATTTCTCGCCGGTACGCTCGCTGCAGTCGGTCAATGCGGGAAACAGATCGCTGTTTTCGCGGAAGTTTTTCCTCTGTTTCCAGTACTGCCTGACAGTCGGGCTGATTACTGTCTCGCTCTTTTTCGTGAAACAGCTGAACTTTATGCTCGACAAGAATCCCGGATTCCGCACGCAGGACGTTATCAAGGTTCCCTTTATGAAGAATCAGTACACAATTTACGACATAATGAGTGAAGATGATCCTAAAAAAAGAGACAACAGGATGAGGGAGGTTTTCAGTGTACTGGAACAGAAGCTAAATTCCTCCACGCTGATTGAACACTGGAGTTTTGGGAAATTTCCAATGGAAAGCGGGGAAAAACGTCCGTTTAAGGTAC
>JAIRZR010000379.1 GCA_031267155.1 Prevotellaceae bacterium
TTATTTCCCCCATTCGTTAGCCATCCCCCACTTTTCCCTGTACCACGAAGGGCGGTAATATCTATGAAACCTGTATTCCGGGTTTTCGACCGTGTTTTTAAACTCTTCGGACAGGACGGCATCCTTAAAATCCTTCACCCACGTCTCGTCGCGGTCGGCATCCTGTATGACGAAGATATTCAGGAAGAGGTCGCTCTCGTCCACTTCGCGGATAATCGCCCGGTCGAGTATTCCGAGCAGGTCGGCATCGTCGCCGTATATAATCCCGACAGCGATACCGTCCAGAATGCGCGGAATCTGCTCGGCTTTAACCGTTCGGAAAGAAAGTTTGCAGGGATTGTGAGCGATATCGTGTTCGGTAGCGGCGAACTTGTCGATACCGTCTTTCAGCTTAAGGAATCCGACGTTTTCCAGAAATATCAGCGACCTCGGCAGATTGGTCGCGTCGTCGGGCATGGCGACTATGTCGCCCGGCTGCACCGCCTGTCGGAGTTCGTCGACAGTCTCGACATCGTACCTGTCCGAAAAGATACCCATGTGAGCGCTCGGAACGGTGATCAGGGGGGATATTTTCCAGCCCGGATTGTTCGCCTTCTCGAAATTCAGGGCCGCTTCATGTTGCCCGATATTGACGTCCACATAACCGTCAACCAGCGTTTGATTGAAGACATGCTGGTCGTCGAGTTGCAGAAGATTGACGGTATATCCCTTTCTCTCCAGCTGCGGTTTGACGGCATACTTAATCAGGTCGGGATACGTCGGTTTCTGCGTAACGCCGATAAGAATAATCCTGTTATCCCGCCGTGCCTGTTTATCCGGCTGCGAAACGCATGACAACAAAATCCCCCCCGCCATAGCCAATAATATAAATATGTTTCTTACCATAACTCTTAATCCATAATTTTTAATTCTTAATTCTTAATTCTTAATTTTTAATTGTTGCATTCTCCGTTCGGTCGCAGTACGTCCATCGGTATTTCGCCATCGACAAAAAGTCTTTCGGCAATATTGCGTATCATACCGTCAACCGATTCGACCAATAAGCCTCTGCTCTGGAGCCGTTCATAAGGTGAACGTCCCAGGCCTCGCACAAGTAAGGCGCTGCAATCGGGAATCAGTTCGGCGATTGCATCCCAGCGGTTTGTCGAACATCCGGCCGCCGGTACGCGTCGCGTTTCTACAAACTCGACTGTCCCGTTATTTAAACGATAAATCCGGAACAGCGAAGCTTTGCCCAAATGTTGATTGACGGTAAGCCCGTCGCTGCTGGCGGCTGCGATGTAAGGCCTCTTCAGAAAATCGCACTGAGCTTTGCGAACAGGACGTTCCTGCGCAAGTCGCCCGCCGATATCGTTGCCGAGTAAACCGGCGGCGTCGGCCCGGCATCGCGCACAATGCGACATCTGTTCGATATGAAGCGATGTTTGGGCGCGAATTATCCGCATGGCTTTCGGCGAAGGTTCTTCGAGCGATTCGTACAGAGTTCCGTCCACCGGTATCAAAGGGATACAGTTCTGGATATCGGCGCCCCACTGCGCAACATATCGTGCAATCTCAGCTACATGATGCAAATTGACGCGGGGAATGACGACGGTATTTATTTTTACGGTAATGCCGTATTTTTTCAATAGCCGGATGGCCTGTGTCTGTTTGTCGAGCAATATCCCGGCGCCTTCCCGGCCGTAATACATCTTTTTGTTATAAAAGAGCCACTCGTACACGTTCGCCCCGACATCCGGATCGACGGCGTTGACCGTAACCGTGACGTGCGAGACGTTCAGCGCAGCCAGACGCGACACATACTCCGCAAGCATAAGACCGTTGGACGAAACGCACAGCAGAATGTCGGGGAATGCCGCCCGTACCCGTTCCAGTGTTTCCAGCGTTTCTTCGGGATTGGCGAACGGCTCGCCCGGTCCGGCGATCCCGACAACAGCGATATTGCCGACGCGCTTCAACACATCGGACAGGTGTTCAACAGCCTGTCGCGGTTTCATCACCGAGGTCGTTACACCCGGACGGCTTTCGTTGGCACAGTCAAATTTGCGGCTGCAAAAGTTGCATTGCACATTGCACCGCGGCGCTACCGCCAGGTGAATCCTGCCGGCCGTATGCCTGACGCCGGCATTAAAGCAAGGGTGATTATGAATGTCCATTCCGTCTTTTTTATATGTTAGCCTGCACTCCGCGCACTTCACCTGCTTCGATAGCAAGCAACTGATCCGCCCACAGCGCCGACCACTCGCGGAGTGCATCAATATCCAGCGGGGTCGGGACTTTCGATTCCGTATGTTCATGTATCTTGCGGGCCAAACTGCGGTAGATGCCCGCCTGCCGGGATGCCGGTTGCGCTTCGATGGTTGTGCGTCCCGACAGCTCCGATTGGGTAACGGTTATCGAACGGGGCACATATTCGACCACCTGCGTACCCGTTTTCCGTGCAAAATCATCTATGATGGACTGCTGATACTCATTGTTGATAGAATTAGCTATAATACCTCCGAACAGGGCGCCGCCGGTATTGGAGTATTTTTTGATCCCTTTCATCAGGTTGTTGGCAGCATAGATGGCCATGAAGTCGGAAGACGAAACGGTGAAAACGTGTTCGGCAATACCCTCGCGGATAGGTACGGCAAACCCGCCGCAGACCACGTCTCCAAGCACATCGAAAATGACATAATCCAACGCCAGTTCCTGAAAGATGTTTTGCTGTTTCAGCAGTTCGACGGCCGTAATTATACCCCGTCCGGCACAACCGACGCCGGGTTGCGGGCCGCCGGCCTCGACGCAATATACGCCTTTAAAGCCCTGAAATATGGCATCGTGAGCATCTACTTTCGATTTCTCCCGCAACAGGTCTAAAACGGTGGGTATATATTTCCCGTCGCGTAACGTATTGGTTGAATCGCTTTTCGGATCACAGCCGAACTGAAGAACTTTGTAGCCTGCTTCTGCCAAAGCAGCGCTGATATTGGACGTAGTGGTAGACTTACCGATACCTCCCTTTCCATAAATAGCAATTTGCTTGATTTTTTTCTGCATAAAAAACTAATATAAAAATAATAGACTTTTCCTGTACAATATAATGGTACAGGACAAAATATAATAATGTTAATGTAAATTGGATTTGCCGTATATCGTGCATCTTTGTCCGATGCGATACAGTCTGACGGACTAATTCCTGCTGTTGCTACGGCTCAGGTTACTCACCATCGGCAGTCAGACCGGACATCGTCCGGAGGGCATGACATGAAGATATTTATAATGAATCAGAGAAACGTGTCTTTTCGCCACCGTCGATGATACGGGCGGGAATTTTCGTGCATCGGAAAAGGATGTGCACAAATTTGAAATAAAAAACATTGCTTTCAACATGACTCTAAAAGTTTAATTTGTTAGTATAAGTAATATATAATTACATAAATCACGGTGCAAAGATAAAGGCAAAAGAAACCGCTCACAATACCATAAATATGGTATTTTCACGCAGGTGCTGTATCTTCATAAAATAATCAGACGAACATAATAATGAAAAAAAACAGTCAAAATATTTGCATATC
>JAIRZR010000190.1 GCA_031267155.1 Prevotellaceae bacterium
TCTCAGCTGCACCGGGCGGGGAAAAGCAATTCCGCAAAATCTTATTCTTGAACAATAACCGGATTAGTCTTGGGAATTTGCACTCCAAGAGCCGGGCTGTCTTTTGGCCGGTTCCATACCGGAGTCCAGTTGTATGGCGCCCATACGTTTGTACTGCCGTCGGCGGTACGGAGATGGTACATGTCGCCCGAATACGGTGTATTGGCATCGACCCATGTTACAAGCGACTGCCATTCGGCGCTGCTCAGCGAGACCTTCATTTTCTCCTGGCTGAGTATTGCCTGCGTCAGTTTGCTGACATGCGAGCCGAACTGTTTTACCCTGGTTATCGAGCCGTCCATGTGAACATTGCTGATAGCCACAAGTTTTTTGTCGCGAATGGTGCGGAAGGATTTGCCTTCGGAGAAGTCAAGTCCCGCCTTTGGAGAATCGCCGCTGTGACACGAAATGCAATGTCTGTCGAAAACAGGCTGTATATCGCGGGGAAAATGAATCGGGACGTCCGATCCCCATTCCGGCGGCACAGGTTCGCTGACCGGACGGTTCAGAGCGAGCGGAGTTTTGTTTCGGGCAACAACAGTAGCCTGCGTTTCGTGGCAGCCGGTACAGCTGCGAATCTCTCCCGGAGCAAACGACACGCTGGAACGCATCCTGCGAATTTCCATGTGGTTTTCATCGAGCGCCTGGAAATAGACCGAAGCGTTGCTGCTTACCGGGACTTTGAAATTGGCGCTGCCGTCCTCCTCGACGGGAACAGTGCCGATAACGCGGACGGGACTCCATCTGGTAGCGTTTTTGTCCTGATTGGTCCATCCCTCAACCCAGCGCTTAACGCCTTCGGTGGGAACTACGGGCCAGGGCAGGGCTTCGCTGATGCGGACATAGCGGACAGCGCCGCGGGCAACGCTGTCAAGTCCCTGATATACGTCGGCAATTATGCATGTTGCGTAATTTTTTGTACTGTCGCTGACGTCGGCAAGAACGGGAGGAATATGGCGCGGACGCAGTGGCAGGGCATTGTATGCGCCGAGCCAGGGATCGCGGTAAAGAAGTTCCTTGTTACCGTAAACGTCAACCAGATAAATTCCATATCCGTTGGCGTCCACGTCGGCTTTTGCATGAGCGTAGCGGCGTGCGCGGGGGGACGAAAATGCATACGATGCGAGGAAACTCTGCTCGCTGAGGGCATGGGGATAAGTATAAAATCCGCCTGCTTCCACACGTCCGCCTTCGGGAACGGTCTGTCCCGGCACTTTGCCTTCGTTTATCCACATTCCCTGTGTAACAACCTGAAGACCCTGGGGATTGTTGCCTCCGGCGGCAGGGTCAAGAATCACGAGCGCGCCCTGCGGAATCGCATGATGACCGGTGGCAATGGCAAGCAGACGCTTGTCGTGCTTTCCGAGGGGAGTGGCGAGGCGCACGCTGTAGGGCTGCGGCATGTGCTGCTTGTAGAGCGCGTCGGCGCCGGTACCGTCGGGGCGGGCAGTCCATACCGAATGTATTTCCATGAAATTGCGTTCCTGATATTCCCATCGCAGATATGCTATCGAGCCGTCGTTGAGAAGCCGCGGATGAGTATCGATATCCTTGTGATTGAGGAGACGGTGTATTGTATTGCGGCCGGCATTGAGCGTATAAAGGTTCAAATCGGTGAGTTCGTTGTTCCGCGAGTCGCACGAGGGAGAATGCCCCGGACGGTCGCTTGCAAAGACTATGCTTCCGGACGGGAGATATGCCGGTTCGGTGTCGCTCCAGTAGTTATGGTCGGTAAGCCGGTCGATATTGCCTGTTGCAAAATCCAGTTCATAGAGATGCGGAGGCTCGAAGATTTCACGAAGCTCGTGCGCATAACTGGCATTGGTCGGTTCGGGTTTGGGCCATACGGTTTCGAGATGCGCGGGAGGAGGCCAGCTCGACTGCGGAGCGTAGGCAAATACCGCGCGGCTGCCGTCGAACCAGACGTCGGTTCCATGAAAATGACCTGCGCCGAGACGTCCGCCAATAAGTGGACGGGCCTGTCCGTCGTGCAGAGTGACGGCGAGCAGGTCTCCGCCGGGCTTGTATGCCCACGAAACATGCGCGCCGCAGACATTTGGCTTGTAATGATATGCATGACGGGTATAGAGCAGAAGCGTATCGCCCAGTCCGGAATGCTGCATGGCGTCGGAACGCATCTGCCGGCGGGCGGCAAGCCAGTGGGACCGGCAGGCCGAGGTGTCGTCGCCGGCGGCAAGCATTTTGCTGTAAATATCGGCAAGCGATTTGCCTGTCGCCGTTTTGCCCATGCGTTCGGAACGGGTGATGTACCGCTGCACTTCGGAACGCAGAGAGTCGGGAACGAGAAGCTTGTTTTCTACTGCAAGATGCCGGATATAGTCATAATCAAGCTGTTCTCCGTAAGTGGCGCCGGCGTAGAACCGCAGCCAGCGCGGGGCATTTGCAAGCGATTCGGCAGAATAATGAACAGTAGCCTCGTTGTTTGCCTGTCCCACCCATTGAGCCGATGCTGCATACAGAAGCGCCCGGACAAAAACGGCGTCGGAAGACTTGTCGTTCATGTCAAGCAAATCGTCCATGGCTTGAATGAACTGAGCTTCGGTAAGTTTACCGGCATTGACCTTGCGTTCCAGTTCAAAGGCGCGAAGCAAAGCGTTACTGTTGGCGAAAACCGATACCGCACAACATGCCGTCAGGATTAAATTACAAATAAATGTTTTCATATATTAATAAACTACAAACTTTTAAGCGGACTTCTCCAAATTCGTTTTCCTTATATATTTGATTTTTTAAACAGGTACGAAGTCCTTTGATACCTCTCAAAAAACGGCACAAATATAATGTTTTTTTTATTATTGCATTCAAATTGCCTTACCGGAGTGTACAACAAAAAACCTGTAATTTGCAAGTGAGTAAAAATTAAGCTTATCCAGTCTCCGACGGGAATTATAAATCGGGTTTGGAAGCATTGCAAAATTGCCCGTAGGGCATTAATATCAATAGAAATTTGTCCAATACACCTTCACAACCTCGTTAGGGCTTGAATCAATCGCAGGTTGAATGTGAGGGTGTTTTGCAAACAATTCCGCCACCTGCTATCGTGTGCAAGCCTTAAAAGGCTTGTAACAGGAGGTAAACGTTTTTTCTATTGATATTAATGTCCTACGGACAATTAGACAGCGCTATTCAACTTTTAGTTTTTAACTCTTATCCTCACTCCTTCGCTGTGCGAAGAAAATTCGGGAGCGTACATGCACTGGAACGTTGTGATTCCGTTTGACTGTCTGCCTGCATGGCTTGCTCTCAAATCGTATTCGAACACATAAGTACCCCTGTTCAGGCGTGTGATAAAGAAATTCACGGAAGCGTCCTTTATGCTCTCGTAGTATCCCAGACCGTCCTGATAGCGGTAGCCCGATCCTGTCTTTACCGGTTCGAGACCGGCGGCGCGCATGTCCTTGAGATGAACAAATTCGTAATCGCGGTCGGCGCGCAGTTCGATGCGGACAGTAATCACATCGCCTGTGGCAAGCGCGCTGTTTTCGTCTATCGGGATCAGTTCAGCGCCGCGTTCGGTATTCCTTTTCAGGAACAGGCGTTTGTTCATTTTCAAGCCCGTTTCGGCGGCGGTGATTTTGTCTAACTGTTCGAAATACTGCCAGTACATTCCGCCCCATGCAATCCAATCCGTTCCAATTGATTCCTGTCGAGGTACCTCTAATAAAAAATTCCTTTTCGGGCATAAAATGCATGTTAATATGCGGATAATCAAATATTCGAAAATTGATTGTGCTGTGTCTCTCAGGTATTGCAAATCTTTTCTGATACTGTTCATACGGATTCCAGTTATCGAAAAAAGAATCCTGCCGATAGAAATTATCGAACCACCAGTGGTGTACAAAAGCCTCGAGGGAAGCGTCGTACAGTGTTGCGACCATTTCGGCTGTTTCCTTTTCGCCCTTTGCGTTTTTAACATTGAGCGTCCATTTCTCCTTTTCGCCCGGCAGAAGCCTGTCGCGGAAGCTTGTGAATGTTATATCCAGACGCTTGTCGGTATGCGGCACATTTACATTACAGGACTTTGTGTATGCCCTTCCGTCCTGTATCATCAGGAACTGAACGGTAAATCCTCCCCGGTGTTCCTCCCTTACGGGGATGATTATATGTGCCGGAGCGTTCGCAACTATGCTTTTACGCTCGACAACACGGGATTTGAGAATAATATCATAGTAGATATACGATTTTTTCCCGCTGCCTCCAGCCCAGAACCCGGCATGTTCGCCCGGTTCGCCGGAATCTTTTATTACCCTCAGCCAGTCGGACGGCATGTTGCGTATTACGGGCGGGACGGGCGTTTTCGAGGCTTTCGAAACAGGATTTCCGTCAAGCAGGACAAAGTTTTCGTACTCAACTTCCGTGCCTTCGCTGTCTTTCATCTTTATATCGACGCGATACCATCCGGCAGGAGCTTCGGCAAGCGGGGCAAGGCTGATTTTGTGACTGCGCGAGGCTGTCCTGTCTGTGTATGAGGCTAACTGTCTGCCTTTCCCGAATTTCTCCGGACGTTCTTCGTCCCCGTAAGGGTCAAGGGGAAAATATCTTTTAAACTCCTTTCGCGACATTGCAAAAGTATCGGGCGTTTCCCATAGACGGGAACGCAAAATCCCTTCCGGCGATTTCAGCTCGCTGACCGTAATCTGCAGCTCGGCGGGCGTAAATTCGCCGTTCAGATTTGTTGTTTCCACCTTGAAGTCAAGGGAATCGCGGTTTACAATGTGTTCGGGAATCATTATGTCCGCCAGCAGTTTTTTTCTGCCCGTTCTCACCGACATTTCGGCGCTTCGGGTTTCACCGTTGAGGTCGGTTACGTCGGCGGTAAGTCTATAGCTGTATATCAGGTTATCGTCTGTGGTGTCTGCGTCTCCGGCTTCGGCCTTAAAGCCGATTGCAAACGCGCCGCTGTCGTCGCCTGTTACTGTTCCCGAGGCAATTTCACGCGATTGAACGGTAAATTGCGGAAGCCACCGGCGGTATTGCCTGTACTGCATTTCCCTGACTGCGCGGTACTGCACTTTTGCATTGTCAACGGCATATCCGGCAAATGCCTTAGCTCTGCCGGTAACCCGGATGCTGTCGCCGGGACGGTAATTCCTGCCGATCGTGTCGAATTTCACTTCAAATGCCGGACGCTTATACTCCTCGACGCGAATATATTTGTATCCTCCATCTTTGTTCGTCAGCATCATTGTCCCGTTCAAGCCCTGCGGAACGGTGAAACTGCCGGCTACGCTTCCATATTCGCCGGTAACATGTTTCCGGGTATCAATGACTTTATTGTTAGGGCTTCTGAAATCCACATCTATGTCTGCATTTTTTACAAGACTGTACCGTCCTTTCTCATCCGTGTCAAGACACAGAATTTTATAGTAAACGGTCTGTCCCGGACGGTATATTGCGCGGTCGGTAAAGAATATCGACTCCCTTTTCGCCCATATCCAGCTGTGATTTAAAGAGTACAGATTTCTTACTGTTAAACGTTCATTTTTATTGCTGATTACGGCTTTTTTCACTTCGCTTTTCGTATTTCTGTAAATGATGGACGCTATTCCGTTCTCCCCGGTTTCGAAGGTCTGACTGTCGCCACTGGAATAATAACACCTGATGCCTGCATTTTTCACCAGCATGCCTGTTTTTGCATTTGCCACGTATATTTCATCCGTTTCGGGTTCGTTTCCATTTCCGCGAAGTGCGATGCTCAATGAGGATACCTGCAATAATGCGCATGCTGCACTGGTACAGTTCTCGAAAAAGTCGGGTACGGTTCCTGCAGCAATCAGATAAAAACCCTGCGGCAGTCCGTCAATCATTATTTCTGCCGAATGTCGCCGGCAGTCGTTCTTTTTCAACGGCAGGGCGATTTCCTTTATTGCCACCGGTTTATCGTGCCTTACACTGTCAAATCTTGCAAAACGGTTTCTGCTATAGTAGTATTCGTCAACGTAATGATGCTCGCTTATACTGTAGATTCGCAGGTATATCCTGTCGATGTTCCCGTATTTTACCAGCGCCATAATCGGCGAATCGGGGTACTGCAGGCCAACGATGGCCATGTCGAGTGAAGGCTGAGTGATTTTTCCCTTCAATATTGCCGCAGATTCGACAAGGGGTTTCAGTTCGGCGTTTTCTGCATACCGTTCAATGATTTCCGTACATAAATCAATGGCTTCCATGGATCTGCCCTCTCCTTCAACGTTCAGATCTCCGTACAGTAGCCCCAGAGCATAAGCCTGTTCAGGGGAGCCGGCGTATGCATACAGTATCGCCAGAGCGTAAGCGGCATAAGCCTGTTCGGGGGTTCCGGCGTATTTGTCCATCAGCGATTTCAGGGCATTTTCGTACATGGCGTAATTGTTTTCATACCGTCCTTTCTCATGTACGTATTTTAAGCGCTCAATGTCAATGCTGACCAGGGCGGCTACGCTGCTGTTTTCCTGCAAACGGAATTTCAGGAGTTTTTGATACAGGCTGATGACATTATATTCGGCAGACAGGCTGTCCGGCGTTTCGATTCTGTAATTGACAAAGGTGTTTACGTCGGCAAAATATTCGGGTCTGTCCAGCACAAAGGCCTGCTGCGGAAGAACGACCGAGGCTTCTCCCTTGAAAGCGCTGATTGTGTTGAAGACCAGGAAATCGTACAGCGTGGGAAAAACTATTCTTTTCAGCGTCGTATCGTTTTTGTAATCCACAATTTCCCTGTAATCGTCGAGAGGCATCCGTTTCAGAGTTTCTTCATCCTGTATTGAGAGTTTGTAGCATTTCAGTGTTTCTTCAAACAGGCGTGTTATGTCCCAGGTTTTCATATCGCTCTCATCAACGGCAGCCCGCGTACGCGACCTTATTTGCCATTTTACGGAGGTATAGTACTTATTGTAGATATTGCCTGTTATTGCGTATATTACCGATTTCGCAGGCTGCGGCAACAGCATGACGTCCTCCTTCAGCAAATCAATGGCCGCCTGCTCGCCGTACAGGTCAATCTGATTGGCGCTACAGTAAATAATTGCCTTGACTGCCGCGGCATAGTCTCTGCTTAACATTGCACGACTGTAAACTTTCAGGGCTTCGTTATAAGCCGACTTGTTAAAATTCATGTTCGTCAATGAATCTATTTCTTTCCATTTACTGGAATAATCCGAATTCTGCGACAGTAAACCGCCATATATAAAACTGACAAGTGTAAATAATAATATACGTTTCATAACTTTAATTTTTATGGGACAAAGGTAGTACTTTTTTTATCGCATAAACCGAATTTTAGAGTTAAGAACTAAGAGCGCTGTGTCATGTCCTGATATAGCTGATTCCGACTTGCAAGGGCCTTGCAAATCGGAGTTCATCCTGATTCCGACTTGCCAGGCTCTGGCAAGTCGGAGTTCAATAGCAAACACAAGCTCGGCGTAGTCTCCATACCAATGTCATCAAGTTAAGCCATAAGAAGCTCTGAAAGAGCGGTATCAATAGCACAGGGCAAGGCAAACCTTGCCCTATGCTGTTGATTATCGGGCTTTCAGCCCTTAACTTGACGACATTGGTCTCCAGACTACGCCGAGCCTGTGTTTGCTATTGCTATTGATGCTTCTGACAGGGAGCAAACATTCATTGAAAAATAATTACGTTCCGTTTTATGAATTACAATAATGTCACGCCTTCGGCGTTTTGTAAGGTTTATGCTTGTTGTTTTGCTATAAAAATAACATCCCTTCGGGATTTTTATGCTGATATTCAAATATATTCTTATTAGATAAAGCCGAAGGCTTGAAATTATTATAGAAAAAAGCGATAAAGCAAATAATGTAAAACCCTGAAAGGGTGACATTATATTGGAGGAAATATTTTTGTGATAATTCATGTCATTTTAACGAGGATGTCTAAAAAGTCAATCATGTCGTCATTGCGAGGGCGCAGCCCGAAGCAATCCAGTGATTAACTGTATTCTGGATTGCTTCGCTTCGCTCGCAATGACGATGTGATGATTTTTGAGACACCCTCAGGGCCCTCAGGGGTGTTAAAAAACCGGAGGTAAATTTTGAAATTTGCAATAAATATGTGTTACCTTTGCCGCTGTAAAATTATATTGACATGACAGGTTTAATTGTTAAGCATACGGGGAGTAACTATATGGTTCGCAGCCATGAGGGGCGGCTGTATTTATCGACCGTGAGAGGGAAACTGCGTCTCAAGGACATGAAGACGACAAATCCGATTGCTGTCGGCGACAGGGTTACGTTTGATGCAGTATCCGAAAGCGAGGGAGTTATAACCGGTGTGGAGCCAAGAAAAAACTATATCATAAGGCGTTCGACAAACCTTTCGCGCCAGGCGCATATCCTTGCAGCCAATATCGACAGAGCTTTTCTGGTTGTAACTCTGACACAGCCCGAAACAAGATACGAGTTTATCGACAGGTTTCTGGTAACAGCCGAAGCATACAAAATCCCCGCATGGATCGTGATAAACAAGACAGACCTTCTGGATACCGAAGTTTTGCAGAAGGAACTCGAGTATTTCAGATATGTATATTCGAGCGCAGGATATACAATTCTGGAAGTCTCGGCTCTCAAAAAGATAAATATCGACATGATAAAGTCGGAAATTTCGGGCAGGATAAGCCTTTTTTCGGGAAACTCGGGAGTGGGCAAATCGGCGATAATTAACAGTCTGGCTCCGGACTTGAAATTGAGGACAGGCGCAATATCCAAAGCTCACAGCAAGGGAATGCATACGACCACTTTCTACGAAATGTTCGAGCTGGACAATGGCTTTATCATTGATTCTCCCGGAATCAAGGGCTTCGGACTGATTGACATAGACAAGCCGGAAGTGTATCATTTCTTCCCCGAAATATTCAGGGTCTCTTCCGGATGCAGATTCGGGATGTGCAGCCATACCCACGAACCGGGATGTGCAGTGAAAATGGCTGTCGAATCGGGCGAAATCAGCGAAAGCCGCTATCTGAGCTATCTGAAAATCCTCGAGGGAAACGACGAAAAATATAGAATTTAAGTTAAAAAGATATGAAACTCTTATCGTTCAATGTAAATGGAATACGTTCCGCAAGCAGTAAGGGCTTGCTGGAATTTCTGAAAAGCGAAAACCCCGACACGGTGTGTTTTCAGGAGATAAAAGCGACTCCCGACCAGATAAGCATACGGGATTTCGAAACGCTGGGATACAACTGCTACTGGTATTCGGCTTTCAAAAAGGGATACAGCGGCACGGCTATACTGTCGCGCGCCCTGCCCGACTTTGTTTCGAAAGGCACAGGCGTGGATATATTCGATTCCGAAGGCAGGGTGATACGCGCAGACTTTGGCGACACTACTCTGGTATGCGCATATTTCCCTTCGGGAACAACGGGCGAGGTAAGACAGTCCGTAAAAATGGACTTCCTCTGGAATATCACGGAATATCTGGACAGATTGAGGACAGACCGTCCGAAGATAATACTGACGGGCGATTTCAATATCTGCCACAAGCCCATTGACATCAACAATCCAAATAAACATCTGAAAACATCCGGATTTCTGCCTGAAGAAAGGGAATGGTTCGACGGGTTTGTCGCTTCGGGATGGATAGATACTTTCCGCGAGTTCTGCAGCGAGCCGGAGAGATATTCGTGGTGGAGCAATCGAAGCGGGGCAAGAAGCAAAAATCTCGGCTGGAGGATAGACTATTTCATGGTTACGGAACCTTTGAAACCGCAGCTTAAAAACGCCGATATTCTTGACAGTATCGTTTTTTCCGACCACTGTCCGGTTATGCTGGAATTATTGTAGAAGTATGATTGCCGGGATAAAAATAATGTTTTTTTTAAACGGCGCGGGAAAATTGGATATTTGGAGTTTTTTAGTGTTGGCAAGGCAGTTTTTAGTTCTTAGTTTTTAACTACACCTGCGTACTGGCGAACATATTTTTGCAGATAAATAAATTTCAGTACTTTTGCAGCCGGATTTAATGATAAAGTAAAACAGAAAACAGGTGTTTATAAGCTACATATCGTCTTTTATTATTGCATTGCTGCTCAGTTTTTTCTATTTAAGCTATGTAGCCTCCGGCATATTCGACCAGATCAGGAAAGAAATCAAAAAGGAAGCAAGCGCGGAAATCACAGAAGAGCACAGCGCTGTTTCGATGGACAAGTCCTTTGTATTTGATTACATTACAGACATTCCCGAACCAAGCCGGCAGACCGTTTTCTGGGAGTTTGCCACTGATATTCCTCCTGCAGATGACGATATCCCCATACGGAAAAAATACCTGTCGGATTATTTTCTCCGTCCCCCTCCAAACTCATAAGTTTGCAATTTTCAATCGAATAATCCATGCATGAATGGAAATATCCGGGCGGCAGCATAGACCGTCCCGGTAAAATGATTTGTTAAAAATTTTAATAACGGAATAAATGATTAAAAAAGTTACATATATTATTATAGTATTATATCTGCTTCCGCAATCAGTGCGGGCACAACAAAATGAAACGATTGTCCTTGACGAAGTTGTTGTTTCGTCGAAAGAAGGACAGGAACTGAAAAAGATACCTGCTTCGGTATCGGTACTTTCATCAACGCAAATCGAAAACGAAAAAATATCGGGCGTGAGAGGATTAAGCGCCCTTGTACCAAACCTTTTCATTCCCGACTATGGCTCGAAATACACATCGGCAATATACATACGCGGCGTGGGTTCGCGCCTGGGGAACTCGGCAACAGGGATGTACGTGGACAATGTCCCGTATCTTGACAAAACTTCTTTCGACTTTGATTTCTTTGATATAAAACGGATTGAAGTTCTGCGTGGACCGCAGGGAACTCTGTACGGACGCAATTCGATGGGCGGTCTGATAAACATCTACACTCTTTCGCCATGGGATTATCAGGGTACAAGAGTGAAACTGTCGGCGGGAAACTATGGGCATATCAAAGCGCAACTCTCTCATTATGCAAAGTTAAGCGAGAAATTTGCCCTCTCCGTGGGAGGAAACTATTCGGCTTCGGGCGGTTTCCTGAAAAATCAGAATCCCGAATATAATCCGCACTATTTCAATGCTGCCGGGATTATTATGCTTCCGGCTTATGAGAAGAACAATGTGGAAGCAATGCAGTCGGCTGCTTTACGGGCTAATGCAAGCTGGCGACCTTCGGAAAAAATTTCACTGAATTATGTCGGGAGTTACGAATATGCCGACCAAAGCGGTTATGCTTACGGAAAATATGATTTCGCTGCAAATCTGCCCGATACCGTTAATTATAACGATGCGGCATACTATCGCAGGAATGTCTTTAACAACAGTCTGCGTTTTGAATATCAGGGCAAAAACTTCAAGATTGCATCCACGACAGGACATCAGTTTTTAAAGGATTCCCTGCTTCTCGACCAGGACTTTTCGGCGGCATCAATGTTTAGCCTGTTTCAGTCCCAGAAGCTGAATGCGGTCAATGAGGAAATCACAATCCGTTCCAGCGGAAACAGTAACTTTCAATGGATTGGAGGCGTCTCGGGCTTTTTCCAGAACATGAACACGGGCAGTCTGGTAACATTCCGTAAAGACGGAATCGCTTTCATACAGGACAATATAAACAATTCCGGAATGCCTTTTCCATTAACAATAAGCAATGAGACGATTCCGGTTCTTGGAGAATATGTTACCAGGAATCACGGTTTAGCCGCATTCTTGCAGCCGACTCTCAATAATTTCCTGATCAGGGGCCTGTCCGTTTCCGCGGGCGTCCGCCTGGATTACGAACGCGTTTCCCTTGAGCATTATACAAACAGCGCGTATGACTATTCGCTGCGGATGGGACCCAACCTTATCAGCGGCACGAAAAGCGACACTGTCGCCGGCAACGAAAAGATGGATTTTACCCAGCTTTTGCCGAAGTTTTCCGTTCGCTACGAGAACAGTGGGAATATTGTTTATGCTTCCGTATCAAAGGGATATAAGGCAGGAGGCTACAATCTGCAAATGTTTTCGGATCTGATAGAGACCAAAATGCGAACTACGCGACCCGTCGAATTTGACATACAGAAATCGACCTCGTTCAAGCCCGAATATAGCTGGAATTACGAAATCGGAGGACGCGTACCGCTATGCGATAACAGGATAAACCTGGGAATGACCCTGTTTCTCTTAGACATCAGAGACCAGCAGATCGCCGAATTTGCTCCCAACGGACAGGGCAGGATGATAAAGAATGCAGGCGAATCGCAGAGTAAGGGAATTGAGTTTGAAGCCGATATCCATCCGTTCAGCTGTTTCAGAATCGGGATGAGCTATGGATATACCGAGAGTAAATTCACCGAATACCGGGAACAGATCGACGAAACTTCCGTTGTGGACTATTCCGGAAAGTATGTTCCTTTCGTCCCCGGACAGACGGTATCGCTGACTGCAGATTATGCCTTTCATTTCAAAAACCGGTTTATCGACAGGTTTTTAATAGGCGGCAAATATTCCGGCGCAGGCAAAATATACTGGACGGAAGCCAATGATGTGGCGCAAAAATTTTATTCTCTGCTGAGCGGAAGAATATCTGTGGAAAAAGGCGACTTTTCCCTTGGCGTCTGGGGAGAAAATTTGCTGAATGCGAAATATACGACATTTTATTTCAAAACATTCGGCAATTCCTTCGGACAGACAGGCAAGCCAGTCCGTTTCGGCGTCGATCTTAATGTGAAGTTTTAGAAAATATTGATAACACTTTATACGACCGCAACACATGCCCATCGTGTGTTGCGGTTTTTTTTAGCTGCGAAACGAAGTCCGACGCAGTATATCTATTTACCTCTCCTGGCTGATCACTGTGACCGGCAATGTTCTGTGTCATGCTTGAAATGCGTTTTTTTATCGTACCTGTATACAAAAACACGATATTCACGATATTCAAATCAAATTCGGTTTATGTAATAAATAAGCATTATCTTTGTACCGATTTTCAATTTGTAAAAAATGAATGGCAAAAAAACAAAATGGAGTCTTAACAGGTTAAATTTGAAGGACAAGTACCGTCTGGGAATATACAATGATACTACTTACGAACAGGTTTTTTACTTTCGTCTTAAAGGTCGCGAAGTTCTGGTTGTACTGGTAATTTCCATATTTTTACTGGTAGGATTAAACACTTTTTTCATTGCATTTACTCCGATACGGGAATTTATCCCCGGATATCCCGACAAGGAAACCCGAAAAGTGATGCAAAATAATGTTTTAAAGATAGATTCACTGGAAAATGAACTCGCGGAATGGGCTTTTTACTGGGACAATTCGATGAGAGTGATATCTGGCGGCAATACACAGATCGTTCAGAATCCGCCGGATACGCTCGTTTCCAACACTCCTTTTGTCGATATCAGGTCTAAGCAGGATTCCATATTTCGCGACAGAATCGAAAAGGAGGAAAGAGGCAATTTCGAAGATAATTTTTCGGTACAAAAAAGCAGAGATATTTCGGAATTTCATCTTATGACGCCTCTTAAAGGCAAAATTACATCAAGATTCAACGCCGGAGAAAACCATTTGGGTATAGATATAGTGTCTTCGCCAAACGATGTTGTGGTCGCAACTTTGGATGGAACTGTTATCATGTCGGAATGGACTCTCGAAACGGGATATGTTATTCTTATCCAACATAACGACAATGTTGTCTCGGTGTACAAGCACAATGCCAAACTCCTGAAGAAACAGGGAAGCAAGGTGAAAGCCGGCGATGCAATCGCTATTATGGGAAATTCGGGCGAACTGACTTACGGGCCGCATCTCCATTTTGAATTATGGTTCAAAGGCATCCCTGTAAATCCCGAACAGTTTATAATGTTCTGAAATTGAACCGTATTGATCTCCTGTTTGCTCTTTTCAAAGTGGATACTGTTGAGTTCAGTTCCGTATTTGGCGTGAACAGAACGCGGATGTCTGAAATTTATCAACAGAGAAACCCGTCGGGAGGACTGTCAAAAATCCTTTATTGCTTCAAAAATACTCTTTCAATTTTTTTTTGAAGCATGATAGCCCGAAGGGCTTTATTTTCATAACCGCAGGTCGCAACCTGCGGAAAACGGCCACCTTCCGGCCACTGCCTGCAAGGCAGGACTTTTAGAGTTAAGAACTAAAAGTTAAGAGTTAGCTAACGCGAACCAGCACTCTTAGTTTTTAGTTCATAACATTCCATAAGGAAGTCAATGTTTCATTCCAGTTCTCCGACCATTTTCGAAGGATCGACCCACAGGTCAAATTCTTCGGCGGTCAGATAGCCCAGTTTTATTGCTGTTTCCTTGAGAGTAGCGCCTTCTCTGTGTGCCGTTTGCGCTATTTCAGCTGCCTTGTAGTAACCTGTCCGGGTATTCAGGGCTGTAACGAGCATCAGGCTGTTGTTGAGATGTTTCTCGATATTTGCATACAGTGGTTTTATTCCGCTTGCGCATTTATCATTAAAACTGACGCATCCTTCGCCAATCAGACGGGCGCTGTGAATGAAATTGTAGATAATAACGGGTTTGAACACATTAAGCTCGAAATGTCCCGTTGCTCCTCCCACATTTATCGCGACATCGTTGCCAAGCACCTGAGCGGCAATCATTGTCATAGCTTCACACTGTGTGGGATTAACCTTGCCCGGCATGATTGAAGAACCCGGCTCGTTGTCGGGAATCGAAATTTCGCCTATGCCCGAACGCGGTCCCGAACTTAGAATACGGACGTCGTTGGCAATCTTCATCAGGCTGACAGCTACTGTTTTCAATGCTCCGTGAGCCTCTACCACGGCGTCGTGGGCAGCCAGCGCTTCGAATTTGTTTTCGGCGCTGACAAAAGGCAGGTTCGTCAGTCTGGCTATGTTTTCGGCAACCAGTTTAGCATATCCTTTGGGAGTATTTATGCCCGTACCCACAGCGGTTCCGCCCAAAGCAAGTTCCGCCAGATGCGGCAAGGCGTTTTTTATAGCTCTCAAACCGTGGGTCAACTGCGAAACGTATCCGCTAAACTCCTGTCCCAAAGTCAGGGGCGTTGCATCCATAAAATGAGTTCTGCCGATCTTGACAACATTCATAAACTCCCTGCTTTTAGCCGCCAGAGTGTCCCTCAGCTTTTCTATTCCGGGGATCGTTACATCCGCCAGAAGTTTATAGGCGGCAATATGCATAGCCGTCGGAAACGTGTCGTTTGACGATTGCGACTTGTTTACGTCGTCGTTCGGATGCAGAAATTTATCTTTGTCGGTCAGCAGTCCGCCCTTGATGACATGTCCGCGATAGGCGATAACCTCGTTGCAGTTCATGTTGCTTTGAGTTCCGCTGCCTGTCTGCCATACAACCAGTGGAAACTGGTCGTCCAGCTTATGTTCCAGGATTTCGTCGCAAACCTGAGCTATCAGTTCCGCTTTTTCCCTGGAAATCACTCCAAGTTCGAGATTTGTCAGGGCGGCAGCCTTTTTGAGACAGGCAAAACCGTCGATTATCTCCTTTGGCATGCGGTTGATATCCCTTGCAATCTTAAAATTTTCGATACTTCTCTGGGTTTGAGCGCCCCAATACACATTTGCGGGGACTTTCACTTCCCCCATGGTGTCTTTTTCTATTCTAAATTCCATATTTTTAATTTATTATTATTTAACATATACTGCTAATCCTTTCAGATAATTTCCTTCCGGATGATAAATGCTTACCGGATGGTCTGCCGGCTGGTTAAGATGGTGCAGGATGCTCGCCTGCCGTCCCGCTGTTGCGGCAGCAGAAAATACCGACTGCAGGAACTGTTGCCTGTCAACGGCCTGCGAACAGCTGAAGGTGAAAAGTATTCCCCCCGGATTAAGCTTTTCCATTGCTTTGGCGTTTAGCCGTCTGTACGCCTGAAGAGCGTTCCTTACGGCTCCAAGATGCTTGGCAAAAGCCGGAGGATCAAGCACTATCAGGTCGTAGCTGTCTTCCGTTTTTTTCAGATAATCGAATATATCCGCAACTGTTCCCCTGTGATTGCCGATATTGCCGAAATTCAGTTCAACATTTCTATTCGCCAGATTAATAGCCTTGAGCGAACTGTCAACCGATTCGACTTTTGCCGCTCCTCCCCTTAATGCATACACCGAAAAAGCTCCCGTGTAGCAGAACAGATTCAAAACCGAAGCTCCCTGCGAATATTTTTGCAGCAGGAAACGGTTCTCGCGCTGGTCGATAAAAAAACCGGTCTTTTGACCGTCTTCCGGATTGACTTCAAAGAGATTCCCGTATTCGCAAACGCTTACCGGCAGTTCTCTTTTCTCCGACAGCCATCCGTCGCCCTCGCTGTTTCCCTTTGGCAAAGTCGATGAACTTTTATTATATACATACTTAATGTTATCGCAAACATCCGTCAAAGCCTTTGCGATCAATCTCCACGATCTGCCCATTCCCCTTGAATGAGCCTGCAGAACGGCAAGATCTCCGTATATGTCAACGATTAATCCCGACAGTAAATCTCCTTCGCCATGCACCAGCCTGTACACTCTGCCTTCTTCGCCGGCAAAAGACGGAAGAATGTATTTTTTCCGCAGACAATATGCTTCGGATATCCTGTTTTTGAAAAACTGTGCATCAATTTCCTCATCGGCAAATGTTAATATCCTGACCGCAATGGAACCGGATTCGTAATGTCCCCTGCATAGAAATTCGCCTTCCGACGAATATACCGCGACAACATCTCCTTCGTTTACACCGGAATCCATGTTTTTCACCGCTCCTGAAAATATCCATGGATGGAAACGTTTGATTGAATCTTCTCTCCCGCGCTTAAGAAACAGTTTTTTATTCAATTTATAATTTATGACTTATGATTTATAATTCCGTTCGACCCGCTTGAGGTCGCGTTTAATGTCTTTTTCCTTGATTGATTCCCGTTTATCGTATGATTTTTTTCCACGCGCAAGTCCGACAACCAGTTTTGCATATCCGTTTTCAGAAATATAAAG